>JANOTU010000333.1:0-5551 GCA_031416515.1 Hyphomicrobiales bacterium | reverse complement strand
AATAGCATTGGCACATCTCAGGGGGGGGGGTGCAAGTCCCTCATCTGGTCCGACATCCACCGGATGACCATCCTTCTTAACAAGCTCAAGAGTAACGAGTTCTGGTTGAGGAGAAACTCGGAAAAGCCCATATTTTACAGGTTTTGTTGGTCAAAGTGAATTTCTCAAGAGTAAGACGTTATGAGTTACCCGCGAGAAATTCAGGGGATGTCGTGGGTCCGGGGGGTACCGTTTCGGTGGCGAATGCAGCACTATGCTTTATTCAAGCATTTCTGGGCAAACTGGCAAGCTCCTTGTAGCATGGGAAGACGCATAAGCGCAGGAAGAACTCGTTACTCTTGAGTAAATACAGAAACACCAGCAACGATGAATGTTATCGCTCTTATTGCAAATATTGTTGAAAGATGCGATGATCTGAGGAAAGACGTGGGAGGCTGGCATGGACGTGGCGTTGTTTGGGCAGTGGCTCGCTGGAATTGCACTCTTGGACCCGGCTCAGCGGGGGCGAGCGCTCAAGGAGTTGGCTCTGGCTGAGGCCAATGATCCGGAGGGATGCCTGACTGACCAGATGGCGGCACCCTTGGCGCGCGATGCGGTCGAAACAAGGGTTCCAGCCCGGTCCGGGGCGACAATCGATGCTGCGTCTGGTCAGAATCTGTTGGCGAAGATCGGGCAGAACCGGATTGCCAGCTTTGGCTGCCCTCATTGTGGCAACGATGCCATTCACGCCTGGGGCCAGAGCCGGGGCAAGCCCCGGTACCGGTGCGCCCACTGCCGCAAGTCATTCAACCCGTTGACCGGCACGCCATTGGCCGGCTTGCACAAACAGGGCCGTTGGCGCGATCAGGCGCAGGCTTTGATGAACGGCGAAACTGTCGCGAAGGCCGCGGTGCGTTGCCAGGTGGATTACACAACGGCCTTCCGGTGGCGGCATCGGTTCCTTGCCGCCCTCAATCTCGACCATCCCCGGCGACTGCAGGGGATCGTCGAGGCGGATGAAACCTTTATTCTGGAATCCTTCAAGGGCAAGCGCAGCGGCCTGCCAAGAGCCTCGCGCAAGCGCGGAGGCAAGGCCGGCAAGCGGGGTTTGTCGGCGGAGCAGATCCCGATCATCGTGGCGCGTGACCGCACCGGTGCCACCACCGATGCCGTCCTGCCGCGCCTCGACGCTGCCAGCATCACGGTGGCCTTGGGCAAAGTCATCGACCCCGCCGCGCACTTCTGCTGCGATGGCGGCACAGCCATCACGGCCTTCGCACGGCGCGCCAAAGTGAAACTGCATGTCTTGCCAGCCCCCGGAATTCCACGGCCCGAAGCGCCAGAGCTTCACATCAACAACGTCAATGCCTACCATGGCCGTTTCAAGGAGTGGATGCGCCGCTTCCACGGGGTCGCCACCAGGAACCTGCCGAATTATCTGAGCTGGCGGCGAACCATCGAAGCCCTCGGGGACGCGTCAACCCCGGAGGCCTGGATCAAGGCTGCCGCTGGTTTGGGACCGTACCAACAACATTCGCAATAAGAGCGTTTTTTATCCGGTCTCCAATCGTCGGGACCACAGCAGGCACCGCTTTGCCTGTGGCCACGGGATAACCCATGGTGCCGCGCGACATTTGTTTTCTGACAGACTATAGACCCGCTATGGAAACCCTCGACAAGCATTTCCGCGAACTCACCCGCGCCGCCTTCGCCCGGCATGGTTTTGCGCAGGTGGAATTGGTCGGCCGCTGGCCGGAGATTGTTGGCCAGGAGCTCAGCAAATGCAGCCAGCCGGAGCGCATCAAATGGCCGCGAGGCGCTGGCGAAACGGCGCAAAAGACCGGCGGCACCTTGGTGGTCCGGGCAGCACCGGGGCGCGGGCTGGAGCTGCAATACGAAATTCCGCGAATCATTGAGCGCATCAATCGCTTTCATGGCTACGCGGCGGTAGCCTCGGTCAGAATCGTCCAGGCCGGATCATGGCCCAACAGCACCGCGCCTCCCCCGCGCCCGGCCCCAAAGCCCCTTTTTGAACAAGAACTTGCGTCAATTGATGACGAATCACTGAAATCCGCCCTGCAACGGCTTGGACAAGGTGTTGCCCTCGCCGCTAAAGGTTCTCCACAAGGCAAATAATAATTTTTTTGTTTCAACCCCCAACATCTAGTAGGTAACAGACATGCACACACTAAACCGCCGTCACCTTCTTCTTGGAACCGTCGCCTTGGCCGCCCTTGCGGCGCCCGCCTGGGCCATTGATCTGGGCGAGCTTAACAAGGAGCCCGCTTACGGTGAAATGAGCATGGGCAAGGCCGATGCCAAGGTCGTGGTCATCGAATACGCTTCGGCGAGTTGCCCGCATTGCGCGTCTTTTTACAAGGACACCTTTCCGGCGCTGAAGGCCGAATACATCGACACCGGCAAGATCAAGTTCGTGTTCCGCGAATTCCCCCACAATGATCCGGCGACCGCCGCCTTCATGCTGGCGCGCTCGGTGCCCAAGGACGCCTATTTCCCGATGATTGATGTCCTCTTCAAGACTCAGGAAACCTGGATGGCCAATCCCTATGAGGGCCTCCTCAACATCGCCAAGCAGGCGGGCATCACCAAGGAGAAGTTAGACGCCATCCTCAAGGATAAAGCGCTGGCCAAGAGCATTCTCGATGTCCGCGACAAGGCCAACACCTTCGGCGTCACCGGCATCCCCACATTCTTTGTCAACGGCGAGATGTTCAAGGGCGAGACGATTGAAGAGTTCCGCAAGAAAATCGACCCGCTGCTTGGCTGAGCGGGAATTGTTGCAAGGGGTCATGGCCACGATGAAATTCACACGACTGCGGCTTTCGGGGTTCAAATCCTTTGTGGAGCCCACCGAACTTCTCATCGAGCCCGGCCTCACCGGCGTGGTCGGCCCCAACGGCTGCGGCAAGTCCAATCTGCTCGAAGCGCTGCGCTGGGTGATGGGGGAAAGTTCCTACAAATCCATGCGCGGCTCCGGCATGGATGATGTGATCTTCTCCGGCACCACGCAGCGCCCCTCGCGCAACATGGCGGAAGTCATGGTGACCATGTCGAATGAGGACCGCACCGCGCCCCCCCAGCACAATGACAGCGAGATCATCGAAATCTCGCGCCGCATCGCCCGCGAGGAGGGTTCGGCCTACCGCATCAATGGCAAGGAAGCCCGCGCCCGCGATGTGCAGCTTCTCTTCGCCGATGTGTCAACCGGTGCGCGCTCGCCCGCCCTGGTGCGTCAGGGCCAGATCGGCGAGATCATCAATGCCAAGCCGCAAGCGCGCCGCCTCATTCTTGAGGAAGCCGCCGGCATCACCGGCCTGCACACCCGCCGCCACGAGGCTGAGCTCAAGCTCAAAGCCGCCGACCAGAACCTCACCCGTTTGGAGGATGTCACCGCCCAGCTTGAAACCCAACTCGGCAGCCTGAAGCGCCAGGCGCGGCAAGCGGTCAAATACAAGCAGATATCGGCGGATATTCGCAAGCTGGAAGCCGCGGGCCTTTATGTGGCTTGGAAGCACGCTGCCGAGGCCGCGACCCGTGACAGCGCCGCCCTCGATGAAGCTACGCGCGTTCTCGCCGAACACACCCGCGCGGCATCAGAAAAACTCCGCCACCGCGATGAGCTTGGCGAGCAGTTGCCCAATCTTCGCGAACAGGAAACCATCCGCGCCGCCGTGCTCCAGCGCATCTCCCAGGAGCGCAATCTCCTTGATGAGGAAGAGCGCCGCGCCGAGGCGCGCGCAGCAGAGCTGAAACAACGACTGGCCCAGATCAATGGCGATTTGACCCGCGAACAGGAGTTGCTGGGCGACACGGCCCGCGTGGTTGAAACCCTCAACCGCGAAGACGAAACCCTCAAAGCCGCCAGCGGCAATGACAGCGAACTGCGCGCTGAAGCCGCCACAGCCCTCCAATCCGCCGCCGATGCGCTCACCCGCTCGCAGGAAGCGGCAGACGCAGCCAGCGCCACCCTCGCCGACCTTTCGGCGCGCCGCAATGCCATCCTGCGCGTCATCGACGAGCAAAAAGCCCGCATCGCCAAATTCGAGCGCGAAGCGCAAGACACCAGCGCCCGCCGCGCCAGCCTGATGGCGAAATTCGGCGCCAGTGCGGACGGCGACATGCTGGCCCGCGCCGTGGACTCGAGCCTCCTGATCACCAGCAACAATGAAGCCATGGTGAACGAGGCCGAGGCATCGCTGCGCGCCCTTCGCCAGGCAGAAGCAGAATCCCGCAACACCCACGATGATGCCCGCCGCAAGGCCGACCGCCTGCAGACAGAAGTCAGCACACTGACGAAATTGCTCAAAGCCGGTGGCGGCGACCTGTGGCCCGCCCTGGTTGACGCCATCAAGGTGACTCAAGGGTATGAGATGGCGCTGGGCGCTGCCCTGGGCGATGATATTGACGCCTCCGCCGATGAAGCAGCGCCGGTGCATTGGCGGGGCCTGCCGCCGCTGGCGGTGACATCAAGCCTGCCAGAGGGTGCTGAAGCCCTGACCAAATTCGTGGTGGCTCCCCCTGCCCTGCAGCGGCGCCTGTCGCATATCGGCGTGGTCTCCCAAGCCGTGGGTCAATCCTTGCAGCCGCAATTGCTCCCCGGCCAGCGCCTGGTGTCCCGCGAGGGCGATGTCTGGCGCTGGGATGGTTTCACCGCCGCCGCAGACGCGCCAAGCGCCGCCGCCAAGCGCCTGGCCGAGCGCAACCGCCTGGGCTTGATTGAAATTGACATGGGCCATGCCATGTCAGCAGCGGATTTGGCCCGCGCCGCTTTCGACCAAGCGCGCGCCAGCGTCGAACAAGCCACCCGCACTGAGCGCGAACGCCGCGAGGCTTTGCGCGCCTGCGTCTCCGCCGTGGAATTCGCCCGCCGCGCCCTTGCCGCCCATGAGCGCCAGGTGGCCGAGCGCCTGGCCCAGACCAGCGCCCTTGATGAGGCCCAGCGCCGCATTGATCAAGCCTTGGTGGAAGCCCGCGCCCATGCTGAATCCGCCAGTCTTGAGGCCGCAAACCTCCCCGCCCTCGACCATCTGCAATCCGAACTGGCGGGGCTGCGCGACACCGTGAACCGCGACCGCGCGCATTACGCCGAGTCCCGCAGCCATCATGACGGGCTGGAGCGCGAAGCCCGCGCCCGCGCCGACCGGATCAAGGCCATTGAAACCGAGCGCCGCCAATGGTCCGAGCGCGCCGCCCGCGCCACCACCCAGATCGAATCGCTCACCTCCCGCGCTGAGGAGACCCGTGTCAGCATTGGCGAACTTGCCTCCCTGCCGCAGATCCTCGCCGACAAGCGCTTCAAGCTGATGAACACGCTTGGCCAGGCCGAGACCGAGCGCAAGGCCGCAGCCGACGCGCTCGCCACAGCCGAAAACGCCGTTCGCGCCGCCGACCAGGTACTTCGCGCCGTGCAGGAGCAGCTTGCCACCGCCCGCGAAGATCACGCCCGCCGCGAAGCCCGCGTTGAGGCCAGCAACGCCGCCCACATAGCCTGCGAACACCGCATCACCGAGACGCTGCTATGCGCGCCGCAAGAGATCGCCGCCAATGCCGG
>JANOTU010000332.1:0-6892 GCA_031416515.1 Hyphomicrobiales bacterium | reverse complement strand
GGTGCCCGAAGGGCGGATGAGGGGTGTCTCTCCGCGAGTCGATTGGCGCCGCCTTGGTCCGAAGACAAGCAGTGCGACACACGAGTAACGATTACCGCTTGGTCTGTGCCAATATGCATGTATCCTCGGTTCGCGGCCTCAGTGCGAAGTTGCTGGACTACACCCCTCATCCGGCCTGTCGGCCACCTTTTCCCCACGCGTAGTTGCGTGAGGCGAGAAGGGACTCAACTGAGAGTGACGGGCCCATTTAATTCGTAGCAGTTATTGTTGGGCGTCGCCAAAGTTTATAGGTTCTGACTCTACTTCCCTTCTCCCCTTGCGGGAGAAGGTGGCGAAGCGCCGAAGGCGGCTCACGCCGGATGAGGGGGCGGTTCAGCGAGTCCCGCAAGGGGGAAGGGGACGAAGGTCAATGACGATGAACTTTGGGGTTACGTGTCGGCGTAGAAGATATGCCGGCCGATTTTGATCAGGCGGCGCATGCTTTTGGCCCATTTGGGCTTCACATAGTCAGCATGATAGTTGGTGGCGGTGCCGATGGCTTGCACTGACTGGTCGCCGGCTATGGATTTTTGGGCGATGCGTTTGGCGTTGGCCCAGGCGGCGGGTTGTTTCACGTCATCGGGCAGGCCGTCGCAGGCGAAGGAGAACTGACAGGAATTGCGCCGGCCTGATCCCTGATACACCACGCCGCAAATCGTCTTTGGAAAATCGGGATCATTCTTGCGGTTGAGGATTACCTTGGCGACGGCGAGTTGGCCCAGCTCTGTTTCTGAACGCGCTTCGAAATAAATGGCGCGGGCGAGGCAGTTCTCTTCGGCAAGCTTGACCCGCCGCGCCGCGATGACTTTTTGCTTCTCAACCGGCTTTTCCTTGGGCTTGGCCACCGCTTTGACCTTGGGCAGGTCTGGCTCGGGCTTGGCGTCCAGAACCTCGGGCGGCTCTTCCTGCAAATTGACTGACACCGGAACAACCGTGCTCTCCACTTCGGGCATATCGCTCTTGAGCGCAAAATCGGATTTGCCGGAGGCAAAGAAATCCTGCTTGTTCTCATCTGGCAGGCCCATCAAGTCGAAATCGCCGCCGCCGGGAAGCAGGGAACCTTTGGCGACCAAGGCGGATATCGGCGTGGAGAGCGAGCCTGCCATGTCATCTGGCGCCGCATTATGGGCGCTGGCGTTGCGGCCCATATAATGACCGGCCAGCGCAAAGGCCAAAACCAATGCAAAGGCGCCACAGATAACGGGCCAGTGCCCGCGGGACGCGGCGGGAGCCGGTTTCCGGGTTGCGCCGAAATTCCGTTGCACGGCACGTTTATGCTTCAGCTTTGAATGTCTCACTTCCCCTCGACTACCGTAGACCGCTGTAAATCGCGGTTTTGTTGACTTGCGGTGTTCCCAAGAGCGTTCCGTTTATCATATGTTAACCACACCGACAACCCTTTGATTGCCGCTTATGGGGTTTTTTTCTGCACGCCGAGCACTTCTCTGTATTGTGAGTTAACGAGAGAATATCTAATTATTTAAGATACTTGCTTGCGCGGCGGCGAGTCTGGCGATGGGTACGCGGAAGGGCGAGCATGACACATAGTCAAGTTTAACTGTTTCGCAGAAGTGGATGGAGGCGGGGTCGCCGCCGTGTTCGCCGCAGATGCCGAGCTTGATCTCGCAGCGAGTCGCCCGGCCCCTCTGGCAAGCGATTTTCACCAGCTCGCCCACCCCTTCAACGTCGAGGGTGACAAAGGGATCGGCCTTGAAAATACCCTTGGCCGTGTATTCGCCCATGAAGCGTGCGGCATCGTCACGGCTGATGCCGAAGGTGGTTTGCGTGAGGTCGTTGGTGCCGAAGGAGAAGAACTCGGCCGAATGCGCGATGTCGGCGGCGAGCAGGGCGGCGCGGGGCAGCTCGATCATGGTGCCCACGAGATAAGCGATGGTGGTGCCGGTCTCTGTGGCCACCGCCTGGGCGACGGCGACCACGCGCTCTTTGATCATGTCGAGTTCGGCGCGCGCGGCCACCAGCGGGATCATGACTTCGGGGATGGGAGCCTTGCCGGTGCGCTTCGCCACTTCGGTCGCCGCTTCAAAAATCGCCCGGGCCTGCATCTCGGCGATCTCAGGATAGGTGACAGCGAGGCGCACACCGCGGTGACCCAGCATGGGGTTGAATTCGTGCAACTCCGCCACGCGGGCGCGCAAGCTTTCCACATCAGCGCCCATGTCGTCAGCCACTTGCTCAATCTCGTGGTCGGCCTGCGGCAGGAATTCGTGCAAGGGCGGATCAAGCAGGCGAATGGTGACGGGCAGGCCCGCCATGATGTCAAACAGCGCAATGAAATCGGCGCGCTGCATGGGCAGGAGCTTGGCGAGCGCCACGCGGCGCTCAGCCTCGGTGTTGGCGAGGATCATCTCGCGCACCGCCAGAATGCGGGTGGCTTCAAAGAACATATGCTCGGTGCGGCACAGGCCAATGCCTTCAGCGCCGAAGTCGCGCGCGGTTTTGGCGTCAAGCGGGGTTTCCGCATTGGCGCGGACTTTCATGCGCCGCGCCCCATCGGCCCAGCCGATGAGGGTGCCGAAGTCGCCAGAAAGCTCAGGCTTGATGGTGACGACCGCGCCCCGGATCACCTGGCCCGTGGATCCATCAATGGTGACGATGTCGCCTTTTCTCAGGGTAACACCCAGCGCTGTCAGGGTGCCGGTCTGGTAATCAATGCGAATGCCGCCCGCGCCTGAAACGCAAGGCTTGCCCATGCCGCGGGCCACCACGGCGGCGTGTGATGTCATGCCGCCGCGCGTGGTGAGAATGCCTTCAGCGGCGTGCATGCCGTGGATGTCTTCCGGGCTGGTTTCGATCCGCACCAGAATGACGCGGCGGTTCAGCGCCTTCAGGCGTTCAGCCTCAGCGGAATCAAATACGATCTCGCCTGATGCGGCCCCCGGTGACGCGGGAAGGCCGGTGGCGATGATGTCGCGTTTGGCTTGAGGATCAAGGGTTGGGTGGAGGAGTTGATCAAGCGATGCGGGGTCGATGCGCAGGATCGCTTCGTTGCGGGTGATCAATCCTTCATTGGCCATATCGACGGCGATTTTGAGCGCTGCCTTGGTGGTGCGCTTGCCGCTGCGGGTTTGCAGCATCCAGAGCTTGCCGTCCTGGATGGTGAATTCCAAATCCTGCATGTCGCGGTAGTGCTGTTCCAGCCTGTCAAACGTGGCGGTCAGCTCCTTGAAAGTTTCGGGCATCAGGGCTTCCAGCGAGGGGGCGGTGGAGCCTGCTTCGATGCGGGCTTTCTCAGTGATATTTTGCGGTGTGCGAATGCCGGCCACCACATCTTCTCCTTGGGCGTTGACGAGGAATTCACCATAAAGGGCGTGCTCGCCGGTGGAGGGATTGCGGGTGAAGGCAACACCCGTGGCACTGGTCTCGCCCATGTTGCCGAAGACCATGGCCTGAATATTCACCGCCGTTCCCCAATTCTCAGGGATGGCGTTGAGCTTGCGGTAGGTGATGGCGCGGGCCGACATCCAGGATTTGAACACAGCGCCCACCGCCCCCCAAAGCTGCGCGTTCACATCCTGCGGGAAGGGCTGGCCTGTATGGGCGACGACAGTCTCCTTGTAGCGCGCGATCAGGCCCAGCCATTCATCGGCGGAGATTTCGGTATCAAGGGCGTAGTCTTTCTCGTCCTTGTAGCCGCCGAGAATATCCTCGAACTCGCCATGCTCCACGCCCAGCACCACATCGGCATACATGCCGATGAAGCGCCGGTAGCTGTCATAGGCAAAGCGCCGGTCGCCGGAGTTCCTGGCCAGACCTTCAACCGTTGCGTCATTGAGGCCGAGATTGAGGACGGTATCCATCATGCCAGGCATCGAGGCCCGAGCGCCTGAGCGCACCGACACCAGCAACGGTTTCGCGGCATCGCCAAACCGCGCCCCGACAATGCGGCCCACTTCGACAAGCGCTTCGTTCACCGCCGCCGCCAATTCATCTGGGTACTGATTGTTGATATTGTAAAATCCGGCGCAGACTTCCGTGGTGATGGTGAAGCCCGGCGGCACCGGCAAGCCCAGATTGGCCATCTCCGCCAGATTGGCCCCCTTGCCCCCCAGCAGCGCCTTCATGTCAGCCTTGCCCTCAGACGTCCCGCCGCCGAAGCGGTAAACCAGTTTATTCATGCCGTAGCCTCGCGACGCGGGCTGTTACGGCCCATGATGATCCAGGCCGCTATTGCCATGTTCACCAGATTGAATGCAATCCCATTGAGGAAGGCTGCTTGATAAGAGCCGGTGAGATCGTAAATATAACCCGACATCCAGCCCCCCAGGGCCATTCCCAGGACGGTGGCGGTGAGCACCAGGCTGATTCGGGTGCCAGCTTCGCGCGCCGGGAAATGATCGCGGATGATCATCGCATAGCTGGGCACAATGCCGCCTTGGGCGAGGCCAAAGAATGCAGACACGATGTAGAGCGAGGCGAGGCCGTCAAAGGGAATGTAAAACAGCAGCGCCAGGCATTGCAGCACCGAGCCCAATATCAGCGTGCCGGCGCCGCCAATGCGGTCTGACATCCAGCCCGATGCCACCCGGCTCACCACGCCAAATCCCAGCATCAGCGCCAGCATTTCAGCGCCCCGCGCCGGGCCATAACCCAGATCAGCGCAATAAGCCACGATATGAACCTGCGGCATCGACATGGCCACACAGCAGGAAATCCCGGCGATGATCAGCATGGGATAGAGATAGGGCGGCTTTGGCAGAAGACCGCTTGTCCGCCCGCTGGCCGGACTGGCGCGGTCACTGAACACCGGGCGCTGGCGCAGCAGCAGGGCCAGCGGCACCATGCTCACGACGCACAAGACCCCGATCACCATATAAGTGGGCCGCCAGCCATAGCTGGCCACGGCGCTTTGCAACAGCGGCGGCCAGATGGCTCCGGAGAGATAATTGCCGCTCGCCACAATCGCCACCGCGACGCCGCGGCGTTTCACAAACCATTGCGAGACATCGGCAATGAGCGGCCCAAAGGCCGCAGCGCTGCCAAATACGCCGATCAGCAGGCCTTGAATGATCACAAACTGACTGAAGCTCTGCGACAGCCCATCAAGGAAAAAGCCGGCGCCCAGCGCAAATGCCGCCAGCAGCAAGGGCACCGTAATCCCAAACCGGTCCGACAGTCGTCCCATCACGATGCCGCCAAACGCAAAGCCAATGGTGGTCACTGTATAGGGCAGGGACGCCCCCGCCCGGTCGAGACCGAATTCCGCCTGGATGGTGGGGAGAATCACCACGTAAGCCCAGAGCCCAATGCCAGAGATGGTGGAAAGCGCCAGCGAAATCCCAAGTCGGTACCAGGCATAGGGGCTATCAGGTGTGTGCATGCGCCCACTATGTCACTGCCGGGCGTGTTGCCGCAACACTTGGTTGTGGGGCAGGGCTGCGTATCAGCACCCAGTCAGGCGACGCCCAACAATGAGTGAATCGCTTGCGTGACATGTTGGCGCCTTGCTGCCTGGGAGCGCGGGCGTCTCGCCCGCCCTTTGAACCAAGGTCGGGCGAGACGCCCGTGCTCCCAGGAAAACACGAGCGTGTCTCGCCTCCGGCAGACGGAAACGAAGCGCTTACTGTTGGGACCCGCCTCATTCGGGGCAACCGCGCACGCCACCTACAAGCAGCATCTCAACATCGTCTCAGGCGGCCTCACCATCAATTGGTGAGCGGCGCTGTCCTTTTTTGTTCATCAGCGTTGACGGGCAATGGCTCTGGCCGCCCCAGAAAATATCCTTGCGCCTCGTGGCACCCCCGGCTTTTAAGCAGGTTGAACTGCTCTTGGGTCTCAATGCCCTCAGCGGTGGTTGAAATGCCTAGTTCCCTTGCGAGCATGAGAACGGCTTTGACCACGGCCTTGCTTTCCGACCGGGTGGCCATGGCCTGCACAAAGGAGCGGTCAATCTTGATATTGTCAAAACCGAATTGGTGCAGATAGCCCAATGACGAATAGCCTGTGCCGAAATCATCCAGGCCGATGCGAACGCCAAGCGCTTTCAGCTTTTGCAGATTGCCAAGAACAATGTCGGTGTTTTCGAGCACGGCGGATTCGGTGATCTCAAGCTCAAGCTGGCTGCCTGGCAATCCAGTTTCGTCCAGGGCCCGAACCACGCTGGCCAGCAGTTGCGATCCCTTGATCTGCAAGGGAGCCAGGTTGACTGACACCCGAACGCCCTTTGGCCACAGCGCTGCTTGCCGGCATGCCTCCAGAATAACCCATTCACCAATTTGAACAATGACGCCAATTTCTTCGGCAACCGAAATGAACTCGCTCGGCGCCACCATGCCGCGAACCGGATGTTGCCAGCGGATGAGCGCCTCGCGTCCGCTCAGCCGCCCGTCTGCCATTGCGACGATGGGCTGGTAGTGCAGGACGAATTCGTTGCGCTCGACGGCGAGCTTGAGATCATGTTCAAGCGCGCGCCTGGCCCGCGCGTCCCGGTCCATCGAGCTCTCGAAGACACACACCACGCCCTTGCCCAGATGCTTGGCGCGGTACAATGCGAGATCGGCATTGCGCAGGATTTCACTGACGGAGTTGCCGTCATGGCCGACGCGGGCGATGCCGATGCTGGCGCCCACATGAAGGTTGGGGCCGATAATCTCCAGCGGCTCCGACACCAGCGGCAACAGCCTTGTGGCATAGGCCGTGATGTCTTTGGCGCCGCCCAGGCCACGACAGAGGACGATGAATTCATCGCCGCCCATGCGGCTCAGAACATCGTTTGTCCCGATGCCGCCGAGCAGGCGCTTGGCCACGGCGGTGAGCACGCGGTCTCCCGTCAGATGACCAAACAGATCATTGACGCTCTTGAAGCCATCAAGATCAATGCAAATCACCCAGGAGG
>JANOTU010000331.1:0-3237 GCA_031416515.1 Hyphomicrobiales bacterium | reverse complement strand
GACATTGGTGAAGAACTTCATGGCCTCCATGACGCCCTCCTTGATGCCGTTGCCGGAATCCTTGATGCCGCCGAAGGGCGACATCTCGATGCGGTAGCCGGGGACTTCCCAGATGTTCACGGTGCCCACATCGAGGCCTTCGATGTAGCGGGTGATGCGGTCGAGGCGATTGGTGCAGACGCCTGAAGAGAGGCCAAAGGGCGTTGAGTTGGAAATGCGGATGGTTTCCGCGTCATCACCGGGCACACGGACAATGGGGATGACGGGGCCGAAGGTTTCTTCCATCACCAACTCCGAGGTGTGGGGCACGAAATCCACCGTGATGGGCGGAAGCACAGCGCCGACGCGGCCTGGGTCATAGAGCACCTTGGCACCCTGTTCAGCGGCGAGATAGACCCGGCGCTCGAAAATCTTCGCGGCCCCTTCGTGGACCACGCAGCCCAGATCAGTATCCGGGCTCATGGGATCGCCGAATTTTATTTTTTTGGCTTTGGCCAGAACCAGTTCCACAAATTTATCCGCCACGCGCTCCTGCACCAGAATGCGCTTGACCGCCGTGCAGCGCTGGCCGGAATTCCTGGTGGCGCCGGCCACCGCGAGCTCGGCGGCGCGGTCGAGATCATCCGTCGACAGATCATCAAGAATGATCAGTGGATCATTGCCGCCAAGTTCAAGTGCTGCGCGCTTGTAGCCAGCTTTCGCCGCGATGATCTTGCCGACGCGCACGCCCCCGGTGAAGGTGATGACATTGATGTTGTCGTTGGTCACCATCTCGTCGCCGATTTCATCAGGCCAGCCGGTGACCACCTGAAACATTTCTGGCGGCAGGCCAGCTTCGTAGAGAATATCGGCGAGCGCCAGGGCCGTAAGCGGTGTGAGTTCGGTGGGCTTGCACACCACGCAATTGTTGGTGGCAATGGCGGGGGCGATTTTGTGCGAGACCATGTTGAGGGGATGGTTGAAGGGGGTGATCGCCGAAATCACGCCCACCGGCTCGCGCTTGGTGAAAATCTTGCGGGCTTTTCCTTGCGGGGTGAGATCGCAAGAGAAAATCTGGCCATCATCCAGAATGCAAAGCTGGCCTGCGAGCGAGAACACATCGCAGGCGCGGCCACATTCATAAGCGGAATCCTTCCTGGACAGGCCCAGCTCCAGCGTGATCAGATCCGCAAGCTGGTCTTTACGAGCCCGGATAAGGTCAGCGGTGCGGAAAAGGATTTGCTGGCGCTCATAGCGGGTGAGCCTGGGCTTGAAAGCCGCGGCGATGGCAAAAGCCTGCGCCGCATGTTCGGCGCGCCCGGCCGGCACTGTGCCAATGATTTCATTCGTGTACGGATAATGCACCGGCACGCGCACCTCGGTGCCCACCTTTTTGCCGCCGATGCGCATATGTTCGGTAATCATGATATCAACTCTCCGCGACATGGTTGCAGCCCAGCGCGAAGGCATCGAAATTGCGCAAGGGCTTGGGGAGGTTTTTGAGTTTGCGGTTGCTGATCACGGGTACTTCTTGCTCCGTGATCCCGCCATGCGAGCGCAGGGGTTCGGTGAGGCCGGAAAGATCGTGGGCTTGACGGCTGGAGCCAATCACCTTGGTGGCGCTGGGTCCGCCTGAGAGCACAATGATATCGCCCATGCGGTCAGGCGGCAGTTCAAATCGGGTGCAGCCTTCCTGTTTGTCCAGCACGATGTCGATACCTTGATGGGAAGAAATCTCCGTCATCACATCGGCAATTGCTGGCCCATAGGCATAGACGGTGGCGAAGGAGCCAAGCGCGCCGTGGTGGACGACGTAAGGGTCGGTGATCGGTAAAATCACTTTGGTAACACCCGGTCCAAATTTGGCATCAAGCGCGTCTTGCAAATAAATCACATCAGGCTCGCCGCCCACCAGATGCTTGTCTTTCATGCCGTGGTCGGCAACGATGATGATCGTGGCGCCGCCTGCATCAAGCATGCCCAGATATGTGTCCATCATCGCATAGAAGCTGTTCGCCCCGTCTGAACCCGGCGCGTGCTTGTGCTGCACGTAGTCGGTGGTTGAAAGATACATGAGATCGGGCCGCAGGGAGGCGAGCAGTTTGGCGCCCGCCGCGAGCACAAATTCCGAAAGCGCTGCGGAATAGACATCCGGCACATTCATGCCGACCATGTCGCACACATTGGCAATGCCATTGTCAGCAAGTGTGGCCTTGTCAGCCTTCTCGGAGGAAAAGCAAACGGCGCTGCCACCGAACACAAGTCCTTTGCCAAGAAGCAGCCGGAGCTTGTCCTTGGCTGTCACCACGGCGACTCTTGCTCCAGCTTTCTGGAAGGCCTCGAAGATTGTGGGTGCGCGCAGCCATTTGGGATCATTCATCATGGTCTCCTGGCCAGTGGCTGGATCAATGAGATAGTTGCCACATATTCCGTGCACCGACGGTGGACGGCCGGTGACGATGGAGAGGTTGTTGGGATTGGTGAAGCTGGGGATCGCGCAAAGCCCCCGCAAATTCTCGCCGCCCGCGATCATGCGTTGCAAATTCGGCATCAGGCCCGAAGCCATGGCGATTTCCATGTAAGCAGGCTCGCTGCCATCGCAGCAGATCACCACCAGGGGTGCGGCAGGCCAGCGATAGTCCCGGCCATTGACGCTGACGGTCTTCACGGTTGCGCTGTTTCCGCAGGTGCAAGGTCAGTGACGTTCATGTCACGAAGCGCCTCGCGAATGGCTTGCAGAACCCGTTTCATGATCTCTTCGTCGAGTTGCCCGATGGTGCCAATGCGGAAACTTGGCCTTTTGGTGAGCTTGCCCGGATAGATGGCAAAGCCTTGGGCGCGCAGCAGCTCGTAGAAGCGCTCGAAATCAAAATTGGGATCGCGCGGGGTGAGGAAAGTCTGGATGATCGGTCCTGAGTTGTGATCGCTCAGCAGGGTTGAAAAACCCAGCCCACGCATTCCCTTGACCAGGGTCTGGGCGTTTCGCGCATAGCGGCCGCCGCGCATGACGACGCCGCCTTCCTTCTCATGCTCTTTCAGCGCCTGGTGAAAGGCGGCCAGCGCATGGGTGGGCGGCGTGAAGCGGAACTGGCCGGTTTCCTCCAGCCCCTTCCACTGGTCGTGGAGATCAAGCACCACGGAATGGCAACGGCCCCGGCTGGCAATCAAAGGCCCGCGCTTGGCGATGACATAGGCAAATCCGGGTACGCCCTCGATGCATTTGTTCGACGATGACACCATCACATCAATGCCGGAACC
>JANOTU010000330.1:0-5534 GCA_031416515.1 Hyphomicrobiales bacterium | reverse complement strand
CCCGATGGCAAGGACTGGCCGGACAATGCCGAGCGCTTCGCGGCGTTTTCGCAAGCCGTGGTTGATGTGGCGCGCGGAAGCTATGCGCCTGACATTTTGCACTTGCATGACTGGCAGGCGGCGCTGGCGGCGGTGCATGTCAAGTTTGGCGGCGGCCCCAGAACCGTGATGACCGTCCATAATATCGCCTTTCAGGGCGTGTTTCCGGCGCCGCTGTTTGCGACGCTCGGACTGCCGCCCGAATCTTTCGCGATCAACGGGCTGGAGTTCTACGGCTATGTCGGTTTTCTCAAAGGTGGCCTCGCCTGCGCTGATGCCATCACCACGGTCAGCCCCAGCTACGCCAACGAGATTTGCACGCCTGAATTCGGCATGGGGCTTGACGGACTGCTGCGCGCGCGCCGGAACGCTCTTGCGGGGATCGTCAACGGCATTGATACGGATGTGTGGAACCCCGCCACCGACAAGAGTATCGCCGCCACCTATGATGCCGCGACACTTTTCAAACGCAGCGCCAACAAGCGCGCGGTTGAAAAGCGCTTTGCGCTCGAAAGCGGCGATGGACCGCTGTTTTGCGTGGTGAGCAGGCTCACCACGCAGAAGGGCATGGACATACTGGCTGCGTCACTCGATGCGCTGGTCGCCACTGGCGCCAGGCTGGCGCTCATCGGCAGCGGCGACTCCGCCATTGAGCGGGAGTTACTCGGCGCCGCCCAGCAGCACAAGGGCCGCATTGGCGTGGTCATCGGCTATGATGAAGCGCTGTCGCATCTCCTCCAGGCGGGCGCTGACGCGATCCTGATCCCGTCCCGATTTGAGCCTTGCGGCCTCACCCAGCTTTACGGCCTGCGCTATGGCTGCGTGCCGATTGTGGCGCGCACGGGTGGGCTTGCCGACACCATCATCGACGCCAATGACGCAGGCCTTGCCGCCGGTGTGGCCACGGGTTTTCAGTTTTCTCCCGTCGACGGTCCTTCGCTGCAAGCCGCTATTGCTCGGGCTGCGCGGGTCTACACAAACCCTGAAGCCTGGGCCATGATGCAAAAGCGCGGGCTTTGCTCCGACGTTGCCTGGAAGCACAGCGCCACCGCCTATGCCGAACTTTTTCGAAACCTGATTGCGAGCCGCACATGATCCAGACCATTGCCACCCAACCATTCGAAGGCCAGAAGCCCGGAACATCGGGCCTGCGCAAGAAGGTCACGGTGTTCCAGCAGCCGCATTATGCGGAGAATTTTATCCAGTCGATTTTCGACGCGCTCGCAGGGTTTCAGGGCAAGACCCTGGTGATCGGCGGCGACGGCCGCTTTCTCAACCGCGAGGTGATCCAGAAAGCCATCGCCATGGCCGCCGCCAACGGCTTCGGCCGCGTGCTGGTGGGGCAGGATGGGTTGCTGTCCACACCGGCTGCGTCTCACATCATTCGCAAGCACAAGGCTTTTGGCGGCATCATCCTCTCCGCCAGCCACAATCCCGGGGGGGCTTCTGGCGATTTCGGCATCAAGTACAATGCCGGAAACGGCGGGCCAGCGCCGGAAAAACTCACCGATATGATGTTTGCCAGGACCAGGACGATCTCATCTTACAAAATCATGACCGCGCTGGATGTCGACCTCGGCAGGACCGGGGTCTCCGAACTGGGGGCCATGAAGGTCGAAGTCATTGATCCCGTCGTCGACTATGCGGAACTGATGCAGCAGCTTTTTGATTTTGAAGCGATCCGCGATTTATTCAAATCCGGGTTTCAAATGCGCTTTGACGCCATGAGCGCCATCACCGGGCCATATGCCACGGCCATTCTTGAGGGGATGCTGGGTGCCGCTCCGGGCACGGTGATGAATGGAACGCCGCTGCCTGATTTTGGCGGCCATCACCCGGACCCCAATCTGGTTCACGCCAAAGAACTCTATGATCTGATGATGTCCCGTGATGCGCCTGATTTTGGCGCGGCGTCCGATGGCGACGGCGACCGCAACTTGATCATTGGCCGCAACCAATTTGTGACCCCATCGGATTCACTCGCCATGCTGGCTGCCAATGCCCATCTCGCACCCGGCTATGCCAGGGGCCTTGCGGGAATCGCCCGCTCAATGCCAACCAGCGCTGCGGCAGACCGCGTGGCGGCAAGGCTTGGCATCAAGTGTTATGAAACACCGACGGGGTGGAAATATTTCGGCAATCTCCTTGATGCCGGCATGGCCACCATTTGCGGGGAAGAAAGTGCCGGCACCGGCTCTGACCATGTGCGCGAAAAAGACGGGCTTTGGGCGGTGCTGCTCTGGCTCAACATCCTGGCGCGGCGCCGCCAGAGTGTCGCCGATATTGTGCGCGGGCATTGGCGCGACTTTGGCCGCAACTATTATTCGCGCCATGACTATGAGGAAGTGGACGCAGAAGCCGCAGGCGACCTCATGAAATCCCTCCGTGAACAGATGAAAACCCTGCCCGGGAGCAACCGCGTCAAGGCCATGGATGACTTCGCCTATGACGATCCCGTCGACGGCTCGCGCAGCGAAAACCAGGGCATTCGCGTGATGTTCGAGGATGGCTCGCGCATCGTCTACCGGCTTTCCGGCACAGGCACGGCGGGGGCAACGTTGCGGGTTTATATCGAGCGCTATGAGCCTGATCACACCAAACACGGGCTTGAGACCCAAACCGCCCTCGCCGATCTCATCGCGCTGTCGCGCTCGCTGGCGCAAATTGAAGAACTGACCGGTCGCGCAGCGCCTTCGGTGATCACGTGAGATGGTGAAAGAGCCCTCATCCGCCCTTCGGGCACCTTCTCCCATTCGAAGGCGAACGGGAGAAGGCATCAATGAATTGGCCTTCTCCCGTGGCCCTTGCCATGGGAGAAGGTGGCCGAAGGCCGGATGAGGGCCCTTGCCGCGAGTCTCGCCGCACCGCTTGGCGTCACGATAGCCCGAGGCGGCGTCAACGTTGCCGTTGTCTCGCGCCATGCGGCACAGGTTTTCTTTTGTGTGTTTGATCATGAGGGCGAACACCGCTTTCCACTCACACAGCGCCTGGGCGATGTGCGCTTTGGGTTTGTCGCAGGACTGGGGGTTGGCGCGCGCTATGGCTTTCGCGCCGAGGGGCCATGGGACGGCGCGCACCGCTTTGATGGGGCAAAGCTTCTGCTTGACCCTTATGCAACCGCCCTTGACGGCGCGTTCGCGCATGATCCCCAATTGCTCAGGCGAGGCGTGGATACGGCGGACCTTGTGCCCAAAGCGGTGATCAGCGGGCCATATGAACAAGCCTCGCCCCTGCCGCCCAAACCGCCTGGCTTTATTTATGAACTCCAGGTGAAATCCTTCACCAAGCTCCACCCCAATGTGCGCCAGCCCGGCACGGTCGCAGCGCTGGCGGAGCCGGTGATCATCGAGCATCTGCTGAAACTTGGCGTTGACACCATCGAGTTGATGCCGCTTGCGGCATGGATTGACGAGCGCCATCTTCACGCGCTGGGATTGCGCAATGCCTGGGGCTATAATCCTGTGAGCTTCATGGCACCCGATCCCCGTCTGGCGCCGGGAGGCTTTGCTGAAATCGCCCAGACTGTCGCCGCCCTGCATGCAGTAGGAATTCGCGTCATTCTCGATGTCGTCTTCAACCACACCGGCGAAAGCGATGAGGGAGGCGCCACGCTGTCGCTGCGCGGCCTCGACAATGCGCTGTATTTTGCCCACGAGCACGGCGATCTGGTCAACCACACTGGCTGCGGCAACACCCTTGCCCTTGACCGCGCGCCCGTCATGCGCCTTGCCATGGATGCCATGCGGACTTGGGTAAACCGCACCGGCATTGACGGCTTTCGCTTTGATCTGGCTCCGGTGATGGGCCGTGGGCCCCAAGGTTTTTCAGTCGATGCGCCCTTGCTCGCCGCCATAAGTCAAGATCCGTTGCTTTCGCCGCTCATCCTGATTGCCGAACCTTGGGATGTGGGGCCGGGAGGCTATCAGCTTGGGGCCTTTCCGCAGCACTGGCATGAGTGGAATGACCGCTACCGCGATGATGTGCGGAGATTCTGGCGCGGCGACGGGTCTGTGAATGCGCTGGCCACCAGGCTGGGGGGTTCCTCCGATGTGTTTCAAAGGCCTGCCAGCAGCATCAATTTTCTCAGCGCCCATGACGGCTTCCCCTTGCGCGATGCAGTGACTTACGCAGCCAAAAACAATCATGCCAACGGCGAACACAACCGCGACGGAAATTCCCATGAGCCGACCTGGGTGGGTGGTGACATTCGCGCCTTGCTGGCGACATTGTTTTTCTCGCAAGGCATACCCATGCTGACGGCGGGCGATGAATTTGGCCGCAGCCAGGGCGGCAACAACAATGCCTATGCCCAGGACAATGCGACGACCTGGCTGGATTGGGAAAACGCCGACTACGAGCTGGCGGATTTTGTCGCAAGCCTCGCTGCCTTGCGCAAGGCGCACCCCATTCTCAGCCGCGACGTCTTTCTGTCAGGCGAAGCGAGTTGGATTGGCGCGGATGGGAAACCAGTTGATTGGAGCAGGCCCTCCCGCACACTCGGCCTGGTCATTGCTGAGGCGGACAATCGCATTGCAATCTGGATGAGCGCCGAAAAAACGCCAGCCAGTCCAGCTCTGACGCCGCGTCCCGGCTATCAATGGATCCAGCAGCTTGGCACCCCTTTCTTCTCGTTTTCCGTCGAACGCCGGACGTGAGCAAATGTCGCATGGGTGCATTGGACCATAATTGTTGCATTGCACCATTTTTTGGTTTACGGGGGTAGCTATGTTCAACAAAGGCAGAGCCCTCATGAAAACAGCAGCTGAAGACCGCATCCGCGCCATTGCCCACGAGCTTTGGCTTAAAGAGGGTCAGCCCGAAGGCCGCGCCGAAGCCCATTGGCAAAAAGCCAGTGAACTGGCCGATGCCGGACCCAAACTGGTCGAGCAAAAGCCCGTCGTGGCGCAAAAGAAAACCGCTACACGCAAGCGCTGATCACGACAACCGCCCCTGATTCGGGCTGTCATTCTGGTGGCCCGTTTTTATGTCAGTGCGACCGTCGCGCGATTCTCATCCTGATTGTCGCGCTACAGTCATGAACGATTTCAAACAGCGAGGCGCTTCAGGCATGGCTTCGCCGCTTGCAGCGCCGGTTATGCCGGCGGCCTGGGGGGAAAAGAAGGTGAAGGGTTTGCGTGGGCGCAAGACCTTTGCCGTTATTGCGCCGGTCGGTTGGACCGGCTGGTAGAGAGCTTGGCGCTGGAAAAGCGCCCACGCACGGCTTCTTTTCGTCGTTCCGGGGTAACGGGCGGGGCTGGGATGACCCCGCTTGCGTGCTCCAATTGCCCAGAGCGTCTGGACTATTAATCCAGAGAATCCCGAAAGCCGCAAGTTGGCGGGCGCACGTCGCCCGCGTACAAGAGCCGTATCCACCCCATTGCTGGTCACCGTCGCGAACAGAACCCCTTCGCGGGATGGATGGCGAACGCATGAAGAACTTTTTGTTCCTTGTAAAGGACTATTTTCAAAGTCATTTATCCGCAGATGGCCATGGG
>JANOTU010000329.1:0-8773 GCA_031416515.1 Hyphomicrobiales bacterium | reverse complement strand
TGCCTTGGAGTTCTGGGATTCGGGACACGGAAGCGGAAGCGAACCACTATCCGCACGTTCCCCCGGAAGACCGAAAAGAGGCCGTAACGTGGGTGGCAGCTGAGTAGCGTAGCCAGCCGGGTGGCTCCCGGCAGTTTTTTTTGCGAAAGGCCAAGCGCCCACGCAACCCTTCTTCTTCATCCGGTCTCCAAACATGGGACCACAGTGTGGCGAACTTTGCCCTGCCTCAAAACCCTGGACTTGTCTTTTTGCATGGCTCCATCTAAGAAAACGCATAACAGGCGATAGGGGGAAGAGAGTGGAGTATCTTTACTTCATCCAGCAGTTGATCAACGGCATCACGCTCGGCTCGATCTATGGCCTCATCGCCATCGGCTACACCATGGTCTTTGGCATCATCGGCATGGTGAATTTCTCCCACGGCGATATTTTCATGGTGTCGGCCTTCATTGCTCTGATCGTTTTCTTGATTGTCACCACCTGGCTTGGCATCGCCTCGGTGTTTGTGGCCGTCCTTCTGATGCTGATTGTCAGCATGGCGCTCACCGGCCTGTGGAGCTGGGCCATTGAAAAGGTGGCTTACCGGCCCCTGCGCGGAAGCTTTCGCCTGGCCCCGCTGATTTCGGCCATTGGCGTTTCGCTGATCCTCTCCAATTTCGTGCAGGTGGCGCAAGGTCCCCGCAACAAGCCGGTGCCGCCGTTGTTCAACGACACCATCCAGCTTGCCACCTGGGATGGTTTCACGGCGGTACTTGCCTATAAGCAAATTGTCATTGTGCTGATCACCATCGTGCTCCTCGCCGGGTTTTGGTACATCGTGCAGAAAACGCCGCTGGGCCGGGCGCAGCGCGCCTGCGAGCAGGACCGCAAGATGGCCGCCCTCCTCGGCATTGATGTGGACCGCACCATTTCGGCCACCTTCGTCATGGGCGCGGCACTCGCCGCTGTGGCTGGCACCATGTATCTTTTGTATTATGGGGTGATTTCCTATCAGGATGGCTTCATTCCCGGCATCAAAGCCTTCACCGCTGCTGTGCTTGGCGGCATTGGCTCGCTTCCGGGCGCTGTCCTCGGCGGCCTGCTCATTGGTCTGATTGAAACGTTCTTCTCGGGTTACTTCTCGCTGGCCTACAAGGATGTGGCCGCCTTCTCGGTCCTCGTCATTGTGCTGATTTTCATGCCGCAAGGCATTCTGGGGCGGCCGGAAGTGGAAAAAGTCTGAGATGGCGGAACGCCGCAATATCATTCTCGGCGCTGCCGCTGTCGCCATCGTTTCACTTGGCATGTTCGGCCCCCTGATTGGTCTCAAGACCGAACAGAACATGGCCAATGAGCTTATTTTGCTGTTTCGCCCCTGGCACATGATTGCCGCCATTTTTGGCGCGGTCGCGGTTTATGTCATCGTCACCGGCCTGAAGGCTGCCAATGAGGGCCGCGCGAGAGCGGTGAAGGTTGCGACGGAAGCCAGCCCTTTGCAGAAATGGCTGGCACCGGGCGGGCTTGGGGCGATCTTTCTCTATCCCATTTTCATAGCCCTTTTTGTGGGCGTGTCGGGCATTCCCAAATGGGTGGATAATTTCGGCATCCTGATTTTGATTTATGTGATGCTGGGCTGGGGTCTCAATATTGTGGTTGGCCTCGCTGGCCTCCTCGATCTGGGCTACGTCGCCTTCTACGCCATCGGCTCCTACTCCTATGCGCTGCTCTCGTTGCATTTCGGCTGGTCATTCTGGTTGTGCCTGCCAGTGGCTGGCATTCTCGCGGCCCTGTGGGGCGTGATCCTCGGTTTTCCGGTTTTACGATTGCGCGGCGACTATCTCGCCATCGTCACCCTGGCCTTTGGCGAGATCATCTATCTTGTGGCCAAGAACTGGAAAGATTTCACCGGCGGGGGCGCTGGCATCTCGGCCCCGCGCATTACATTTTTTGGTATCAAGTTCGACGCCACGGAAAACGGCTTTGCCGCCTGGGCGTCATCAGTCCTGACCAGCATTTCTGAAACCTTCGGCGGCTCCGCCATCACCATCGCCCATGCGCCATGGTACCGCACGATCTTCCTTTACTACATCATCGTCCTCCTCGCCCTTCTTACAGCTTACGTCACCTTGCGCCTGCGCCGCCTGCCGGTGGGCCGCGCCTGGGAAGCCTTGCGCGAAGACGAAATCGCCTGCCGCTCGCTGGGCCTCAACACCACCAACACCAAGCTCACCGCCTTTGCCTGTGGCGCCATGTTTGGTGGTCTTGCCGGGGCTTTCTTCGGCGCGCGTCAGGGCTTTGTTGATCCTGAAGGTTTCAAATTCATTGAATCCGCCATCATCCTCGCCATTGTCGTGCTAGGCGGCATGGGGTCGCTGATCGGCGTGGCGCTCGCGGCCATCGCCATGCAGGGCGGCACGGAAATCTTGCGCGAGTTGGGCTTTCTCAAGCAAATCTTCGGGCCCGACTTCCAGCCGGAATTATACCGTATGCTGATCTTCGGCGGCGCCATGGTGATCATCATGCTGTGGAAGCCGCGAGGTTTTGTCTCTGTCCGGCAGCCAACGGCGTTCCTCAAAGAGAAAAAAGCCATCGGCCTCGACAATGTGAAAGAAGGCCATGGCTAGCTCTGAAGTTCTTCGCGTTGAGCACCTCACAGTGCGATTCGGCGGCCTCACCGCTGTTGATGATCTCAATTTCACCGCCAAACACGGCGACATTACCGGTCTGATCGGCCCCAATGGCGCTGGCAAGACCACGGTGTTCAACTGCATCACCGGCTTTTACAAGCCCACCACCGGCCTTCTCACCATGACGCATCCCGGGGGCCGCCAATTCTTTCTCGACCGCATGGCCGATTTCCGCGTGGCCTCGACCGCCCATGTGGCCCGCACTTTCCAGAACATCCGGCTGTTCTCCGGCATGACCGCGCTGGAAAATCTTCTGGTGGCCCAGCACAATGTGCTGATGTTGGCGTCCGGCATGTCGGTATTCGGCGTGCTTGGCTTGCCCATTTACAGACACGCCGAAAAACGCGCCGCCGACAAGGCCGCCATGTGGCTGGAAAAGATCGGCCTCATCGACCGCGCCGATGATCCCGCAGGCGAACTCCCTTACGGCGCCCAGCGCCGACTCGAAATCGCCCGCGCCATGTGCACGGACCCTGTGCTGCTGTGTCTCGATGAGCCAGCCGCAGGACTTAACCCGCGCGAATCAGCTGAACTCAACGCGCTGCTGCGCGGCATCCGCAATGAAACCGAGACATCAATTCTGCTGATCGAGCATGACATGTCCGTGGTCATGCAGATTTGTGATCATGTGGTGGTGCTGGAATATGGCCAGAAGATTTCCGATGGCACGCCTGAACAGGTGAAATCGGATCCGCGCGTCATCGCCGCCTATCTCGGCGTGGATGATTCCGAAATTGAAACCGTGGCTGATCTCATTGAAGAAGCCATTCCTGGGGCAACGCACCCATGACCGCCCTGCTCTCCATTCGCGGTGTCAAAACCTATTACGGCAAGATCGCAGCGCTGAAAGGCGTTGACCTGGATGTCAACGAGGGCGAGATCGTCACGCTGATTGGCTCCAATGGCGCTGGCAAATCAACCCTGATGATGACGGTGTTCGGCAGCCCGCAGGCGCGTGAAGGCACCATCACCTTCAACGGCCAGGACATCACCAAAATGCCCACCCACCATATCGCGCGGCTGCGCATCGCCCAGTCGCCGGAAGGCCGCCGGATTTTTCCGCGCATGACGGTGATGGAAAATCTCCAGATGGGAGCCACAGTGGATGGCTATGCCCATGTGGAAGAAGACCTGGAAAAGGCCTACGCGCTTTTTCCCCGCCTCAAAGAGCGCCGCAACCAGCGCGGCGGCACGCTCTCAGGTGGTGAACAGCAAATGCTGGCGATCGCCCGCGCTTTGATGAGCAGGCCCCGCCTGCTTCTGCTTGATGAGCCGTCGCTGGGCCTCGCCCCGCTGATTGTGAAACAGATTTTCGAAGCCATCAGAAAACTCAACCGCGACGACAAGCTCACGGTTTTCCTGGTCGAGCAAAACGCCTTCCACGCGCTGAAGCTCGCCAACCGTGGCTATGTCATGGTCAACGGCCTGATCACCATGAGCGGCACCGGCGAAGACTTGTTGAAACGCCCGGAGGTGAGGGCAGCTTATCTCGAGGGAGGAGCGCACTGATGAGGATGCAAGCAACCTTGCTTTCTCCCTTCCTTCCCCCCTCGCGGGGGAAGGGAAGGAAGGCAGTAAAACCATGACCACCAAAACCATCCTCGTCATCCTCCTCCTCACTGTCTTCCTCGGCGGTGGCGCTGCCATCATGATGGGGCGGAATTTCGCCGCCAACTGGCGCTCGCCCTGGGCTGTTGCGCTGGCGGGAGTTGGCCTGGCTTTGGGGGTCAGGTTCCTGCATTATGCGCTGTTTCAGGAGGCGCTGCTCACGCCCGCAGGCTTTCTCGTCGATTTGGTGGTGATCATCGCTTTCGGCCTTGTGGGCTTTCGTTGGAAGCGGGCTGACCAGATGGCAACCCAATATTACTGGCTTTATAAACGCACCGGCCCCCTCACCTGGGCGGCTGTCACGAAATCGGATGACAAGGCTTGAAGGAAAGCGATATAAGTTTCCACAAGGCGAAGACATCCGCCGACAGGGCCAACCGGCCTACTTAAAACCAAGGTCAAGGGAGATCTGAATGAAGAAGAACTGGATTAAAGGCGTCGTCGCCGGGGCGAGCATGCTGCTTGCAACTGCGGCATACGCAGAAACACTGAAAATCGGCGTTGCGGGCCCGATCACCGGTCCGAACGCAGCGTTTGGCGCACAACTTGAGAAGGGTGCCAAGCAGGCAGCCGCCGACATCAACGCCGCAGGCGGCATCCTCGGCATGCAGATCGAAATCCTCGTCGGCGACGATGTGTCAGACCCGAAGCAGGGCGTTTCGGTTGCCAACAAGTTTCTGGGTGACGGCGTGAAATTCGTCGTCGGCCACTTCAATTCCGGCGTCACCATGCCGGCCTCGGAAGTCTACCGCGAGAACGGCATGCTTGCCATCACCCCATCGGCCACCAATCCTTGCGTGACCGACCGCAAGAACGGCCCCTGTGGCAACTGGACAGAAGCCGCGGCCAACCTGCTCATGTTCCGCACCTGCGGCCGTGACGATCAGCAGGGCGCTGTCGCCGGCAAGTACATCGTTGAGCAGCTCAAAGGCAAGGTCGTCGCTGTCATCCATGACAAGACCCCTTATGGCCAGGGCCTCGCCGATGCCACCAAGGGCTACATCAACACCAATGGCGTCACCGAAGCCGTCTATGAAGGTGTGAACACCGGCGACAAGGACTTCTCGGCCCTTATCTCCAAGATGAAAGCCGCCAAAGTCGATATCGTTTACTGGGGTGGCCTGCATACCGAAGCAGGCCTCATCGTCCGCCAGATGCGTGACCAGGGCATGACCTCTGTGATGATGTCCGGCGACGGCATTGTCACCGACGAGTTCGTCTCAATCGGCGGACCTGGCGTTGAAGGCACGCTCATGACCTTCGCGCCCGACCCGCGCAAGCGCCCCGAGGCAGCCGCCATTGTGAAGAAGTTCACCGATGCCGGTTTCAACCCCGAGGCCTATACCCTCTACAGCTATTCCGCTGTTGAAATTCTCAAGGCGGCAATTGAAAAAGCTGGCGCTGCGGATCCGGCCAAGGTTGCTGAAATCATGTATTCGGGCGATGCCTTCAAGACCGTCATCGGCGACATCAGCTTTGACAAGAAGGGCGACATCACCCGTCCTGACTACGTGATTTACACCTGGAAGAAGAACGCCGAAGGCAAAATCACCTACACAACCGATTGATCCTGCTTTGGTCTGAAAAAACCCGCATGGCTCACCCCATGCGGGTTTTTATTTGCGGAAGTTCCAGTTTGCAGCGATAACCCGGACATCATGATGAAGAACAGACTACCCCTCATAGCATTCTTGCTCGCAGGCCTTGCGGGCGCGGGTTCCACTGTCCAGGCCGATATTCTCGTCGGCACCGCTGGCCCCCTGTCCGGCCCCAATGCGGCGCTGGGCGAGCAACTCAAGCGCGGGGCCCAACAAGCCATTGACGATATCAACGCCACGGGCGGCATTCGCGGTGAACGCCTTGTGCTGGTTGCGGGCGACGATGCCTGCGATCCCAAAAAGGCCGTTGAGGTGGCCACAGACTTTGTCTCCAAGGGTGTGAAATTTGTGGCCGGGCATTATTGCTCTGGCGCTTCCATCCCCGCCGCCAAGGTTTATGAAGCCGCTGGCATTGTGCAGCTCAGCCCCGCCTCCACCAATCCAAAATTCACCGATGACGGCGGCTGGAATGTGCTGCGCACGGCTCCGCGCGATGACGCCCAAGGCACGTTCGCGGCAAAGCGCATTGCCACAAGCTTTGCGGGCAAAAAAATCGCCGTCCTCAATGACAAGTCGCCCGCTGGCATGGCGCTGGCGGCAAGTGCCCGGCAATATCTGGAGCAAGCCGGTGTTCCCATCACCGTGGACGGCGCTTACACCACCGGGGCCAAGGACTATCTCGACCTCGCCCAGACCTTGCGCGATGCCGCCATTGATGTGGTCTATCTCGGCGGCACCTATGCGGAGGCGGGACTCATCATCCGCCAGTTGCGGGGCCTGGGATCGCAGGCGCAATTGATTTCCGGTGACAGTCTGGTTTCAGAGGAATTCTGGACCATCGCCAGGGACAGCGGCGAAGGCGCGCTGATGACCTTCGCGCTTGATCCGCAAACACTTGAATCGGCCAAGCCGGTGATCCGGCGCTTCACTGATTTCGACTATATCCCGGAGGGCTACACGCTCAACGCCTATGCCGCCGTGCAGGCCTGGGTGCATGCGGCTGAAGCCACAGGCAGCACCGACAGCGCCCGCATCGCCCAGTGGCTGCGCTCCGGCAGCCCGGTCAGCACTGTGCTTGGCGAGATCAGCTTCAACGCCAAGGGCGATCTCACCGACCCCCAATTTGCCTGGTTCCGCTGGAGCAAGGGCAAATACACCGAGGACACTTTCACACCATAGGAGCCAAACATGCGCGCCTTTTTCGTGCAGATCAAATGCGACCTCGGCAAATCCTATCATGTGGCCACTGCGATTGCCGATGCTGAAGTCGCCTCCGAGATTTATTCAACCGCCGGCGGCTTCGATCTTCTGGTGAAATTCTATCTCGAAGAAAGCGTGGATGTGGGCCGCTTCATCGCCGAGAAAATCCAGCCCATTCCGGGCATCCGCGACACTTACACCATCATCACCTTCAGGGCTTTTTGAATTCATGATCCCACGCTATTCCCGCGCTGCCATGGCCCTGATCTGGGAGCCGCAGACGCGCTTCCGCATCTGGTTTGAAATCGAAGCCCACGCCACCGACGCGCTGGCCGAGCTTGGCGTTGTGCCGAAGGAGGCCGCGCAGAAGATTTGGGAGAAAGGCCGCAACGCCATCTTCGATGTGGCCCGCATTGATGAGATTGAGCGCGAGGTGAAGCATGATGTGATCGCCTTCCTCACGCACCTGTCCGAAATCGTCGGGCCAGAAGCGCGCTTTGTGCATCAGGGCATGACCTCGTCGGATGTGCTGGATACCTGCTTCAACATCCAGCTCGTGCGCGCCGCTGACCTCCTTATCGCCGATGTCGATGAGCTTCTCGCCGCCCTCAGGCGCCGCGCTTTTGAGCACAAGAACACCGTGTGCATTGGCCGCAGCCACGCCATTCACGCCGAGCCCACCACCTTCGGCGTCAAGCTCGCCTACGCCTATGCCGAATTCAGCCGCGCCCGCGCCCGCCTCGAAATGGCCCGCGCCGAAGTTTCGACCTGCGCCATTTCGGGTGCTGTCGGCACTTTCGCCAACATTGACCCCCGCGTTGAGGAATATGTGGCGAAGAAGCTGGGGCTTTCGCCCGAGCCGGTTTCAACACAAGTGATCCCGCGTGATCGCCACGCCATGTATTTTGCGGCGCTCGCCGTGGTCGCAAGTTCGGTGGAGCGCCTCGCCACCGAAATCCGCCATCTTCAGCGCACCGAGGTTCTGGAGGCCGAGGAATATTTTTCCCCCGGCCAGAAGGGCTCCTCCGCCATGCCGCACAAGCGCAATCCCGTGCTCACTGAAAACCTGACCGGCCTTGCCCGCCTGGTCCGCTCCGCCGTCACCCCGGCGCTGGAAAACGTGGCGCTGTGGCACGAGCGCGATATCTCGCATTCCTCCGTCGAGCGCGGCATCGGCCCCGACGCCACCATCCATCTCGATTTCGCCCTCGTCCGCTTGACCGGCGTCATCGACAAGCTTCTCGTTTATCCTGAAAACATGCAGCGCAATCTGGATCGTCTTGGCGGATTGATTCATTCACAACGCATTCTCCTGGCGCTGACCCAGAAAGGCATGAGCCGCGAAGAATCCTATTCCGCCGTCCAGCGGAGCGCCATGCCCGTCTGGCGCGGCGAGGCGAATTTCCTCGACCTGCTCAAAAAGGACAAGGATGTGTCGCGCCTGCTCTCAGACGCCGAACTCGAAGCCCTGTTCGACCTCGGCTATCATTTGAAACACGTGGACACGATTTTCGGGCGGGTGTTTGGCGAATAGGCGCAACCCGCGATCATCTTGCCCACATTGACAGCGCTACTTATTTTGTAATATGGCTAACCATATGAAAACGACCGTACAGATATCCGACGCGCTTCTTGGGGAAGTCCAAAAAATTGCCCGCAAGAAGAATACGACCCTGCGCGCCTTGGTGCAGGAAGGCTTGC
>JANOTU010000328.1:0-2379 GCA_031416515.1 Hyphomicrobiales bacterium | reverse complement strand
TATGGCTTTGATCATCTCAGTCCGGGTGCCATCATGGTGGCTCCGGATCCAAATCCTGAAACAAAGCCGCTGCGCATCCTGATCAATTTCAGCTGCCATTGCTTCACCGGAAAATTGAGCGGTGATCCGGCGCTCGAATATCGCCATGGCAATGAGGTCAGGAGTTTCAGCGAGGAGCGGTTTTGCGTTGTCGCACAATCTGCCAGTCATGATTCAGGCCATCGCCGACAAGAAGGTGTTCTTCACGCGGGAGGCCAACTTCCTGACTGTCGAAGTGGTAGGCCAGGGCAGAGGACAGGTAGCTTATACGATGTTCTTCGATCTCAAGCGGGCGCGTGATTCTGTTCATGATCTGGTCATGACGGCCGAGAGCGCCTACATCAAATTGGCGCTGCCCAAGCACCTTGATAAAATCCGCTTTCGGATTCTCGCGGGAAAAATCGCCAAAGGCCAGAAGGTGCGCTCGCCCTATCATTTCCAGAAAGGAAAATAGGCCCCGAAGGGCCTATTGAACGCGAGACCCTCTTTTTACGCCCGCTCACCGCAGGAACCGGTTGCCCGGCAGGGTGACTGTCTTGCACTCGCCCTCAGCCACAAGCCCAAGATAACCCAAAACCCGAAAAAATCAAACCTTGCAGTGGCGTCCTGCTTGCATTGTTGTTTTGGTTCGCCAATCCAACAGTGAAACGCCCCAGACGGCAGGGATCAGTTAAACCGTCAACTTCGTGCGGCGGCCACGAAGATGCCGCTGATTTTTTCAGCCACTTGGCGTCGCGCTCAACACCGCGAGATCGGCGAGGTCGCGGCTGCGTTGCTTTACGCGCCGGTCGTGGCTCGCTTGGTTCTTCTTGCAGATGAGGCTGTGGGGCGAGCCTTTGCGCTCGGTGCGCAGATCAAGGTCGGCGTGGGCTCTGCGGATTTCTGCCTCGATATGGCTCCGGTGCTGCTGCGCCGCCCGCAACGTCCAGCTCTCGCGCAATGGATCCGCGAGGAATACGGCAAGCTCGCCGCAGTGCTCGCACTTGCATGCAATGTTGACCGGCCGGGCCCAATCGCGCGGCGCCTCCAGCGGGAGCGCTATACGCGTTTTGAGATGGGCGGTGGCGGCAGCCGTCAGCGCACCTCCGGCCGGTCCCAGGGAGCCGCCGTGAGTGGACAAACGCTTCACGGCCAGAACCAGCACCGCGTCCGGATCGAAATGGCGCGGCCAGGCAAGCACATGCCGGGCCATCCGCGTTGCCAGCCCGGCATCCGTGCGGTCGGCTGCAATGGAGAGGTCTGCTATGAATTCCGCATCGGGCTTTTCTCCGCGCGGCCGACCCCATTGATCTTTTGGCGAAGATGCGGGATCGCCGGGAAGTGCCGCCACCAGCGCCGCAGCGGCTTCACAGAGGAGCTCCGGTTGTTGCGCGAACATTCCTGCCGACGCCCCGCGCAAAAGTCCGCCACACGCCCCGGAGGCATTCACGCTGTTTGCAAGCATGACGGCCTTCAGGAGCTCCGCCGCCCGCTCCGCCGGGAAAAGAGCGAGGCTGCCAAGAATGGCGGCGTTGTCCGCCCTGCTGTGCCCCTGCTGGGTCATCAGCCGGTCAAGCGCTGCGGCGATGTTGTCCCTGTCTCCGAGCTTGGTCAGCACGGCGAGGAAACGGGCGATGCCAAGTTTGTTGCCCGCCGCGTTGTCGCCAGATTGATCGCCAGTGTCCTGACCGGCGTTCCATCTTCCACCGGTCCATGCCTGAACTGGCCAGTTCGCCAGCATGTGTCCGGCCAGCTCGCGGGCCTGGGCCTTCAGCGGCGCATTGGCGGCAGCGCCACCGGCGATCCATTGCGCCGCGAGGTTGTCGAGATAGGGCAGCGTCGCGGCGAGGCCCGCCTGATTGAGCACGGCAAGAATGCGCGCCGACGGCCAGAGAACCAGTGCTGCCCGCGCATACGTGCGCTCGAAAGAGGCCCCCTCATTGCCGGTCGCTTCGTGGAAATGCTCCTCGTCCGGCTCCATATCGTCAAGCCCGTCCGGGGGGGCGACTTCATCCTCCTCAATCGGCAATTCGGCGAAGGAAGCAGGCATGCCATCGGGGCGGCGCCATTCCGAGAGCATCCGGCTGTGCTCGTAAACTTCGTCTACTTTGAATTCCTCATCGTCTGCGTCCAAGTCCGAACCGTGCCATCTGCCGCGATAGTGCCGGATGTCACCCGTGTGTTCCGCCGTCCCACTCTCCCAGACCGTGAGCAAAGCAAGATGGAGGTCACAGGCGGCTTTCGGCGCCGCTGCCACCAGCAGCCGCGCCACTGCGGCGTCAGCGCCTTTGAGCTTGTCGAATGCGAGCTCCGCCGGCGTGTAGGCATGCTCCAGAAGATAGGCCAGCTTCTCAGGCGGAG
>JANOTU010000327.1:0-2016 GCA_031416515.1 Hyphomicrobiales bacterium | reverse complement strand
AGGCACCCATGAGCGGCATGCCCGGCGGCGGCATGGGCGGCATGGGCGGCGGCATGGATTTCTGATCCAGACGCAGTCTCGAAATACAGAACCCCGGCGGAAACGCCGGGGTTTTCTATTGGCAGTCCCGCCGCCATCCTTGATCACCCAGCCCCGCCCTTCGTCGCCAATTTCGTCGAGGGGATCGACCTCTCCCGCATCAGGCTGGTGCGATCGGGGACCGCGATATTGCCATTCGGCCGAGCGCGGTGTCTTTGGTTGAGAACCGCCAATTGGCTGTGGCGTGATGAGCGTTGCCGTCACAACGGGAGGTGTTCACAAATTCCTCGCGCAGAGGTGAACATCTGTGTGATGACGCGAGGTGGGCGCTGCCTCATATAGACACGCATGACACCACTCACTAACCGCTCCGGACGTTTCTCGCCACTCAAAGCTGTAACTTTGGCTGGCTTGATGGCCCCTGCTATTTGGCTTGCCTACCGAGCATGGGAACTTGATCTCGGTCCCCTTCCGGTCAAGGAAGCCATGCTGTTCAGTGGGCTTTGGGCCATACGCTTTCTTGTTCTCACGCTGGCGCTCACCCCCGCCCAGCGCATGTTCAACTACTCCAGGCTAGCCCTTGTCCGGCGCATGGCTGGCATAGGCACCTTCGTATACGCCTTGCTGCATTTTGCGTTATTTATTGTCAATGCAAAATTCGACATCGGCTTTGTGGCCGCTGAAATAGCCTTGCGCATCTATCTGACCATCGGCTTTGCGGCGCTGGTGGGCCTCAGCCTTCTCGCTGCAACGTCGACTGACGCCGCCATCGCCGCGCTCGGCCAGCGCTGGAAGCAACTGCACCGCATTGTCTATGCCATCGCGATCCTCGGAACCTTGCATTTCTTCATGCAATCAAAAATCGATGCCAGCGAGGCGACACTGATGACTGGATTGTTCCTGACCCTGATGATCTACCGTGAATTCATCAAGCGCCGCATCGCCCTCTCACCAGCAGTTTTGGCCGTGTCGGCCCTCGCAGGCGCGCTTGCCACAGCGCTTGTCGAATTCGCGTGGTACGGCCTTGCCACCGGCATAGACCCGTGGCGCATCGCCATGGCCAATCTCACCCTCGCCCACGGCCCCCGTCCCGCCCTATGGGTCATGCTGACCGGCCTTATGATCGCCATCGCACCGCCCCTTTACAAGACTTGCGTTCGCCGGCTCCGCGTACTAGACACCCCACACCCTGCGCGCCCTTAGCTCAGCTGGATAGAGCACCAGACTACGAATCTGGGGGTCAGGAGTTCGAATCTCTTAGGGCGCGCCAATAATTTCAATGACTTATACGTAATTCAACTTAACTTGTTTTCACTTGGGGTTCCAATGGGGTTCCACCGATGCAAAAAAGTGGTCGATTTGCCCTCCCCGTGAATGACAGTCCGGGCCGTGACCCGGTGGGCTTCACGGTGAGTCTGAACTTGCGCAGACGCCACCTGAGCGAGGGGCAGAGGGCTTGGGTGGCGGCGCAGATTGCGAACTTGGGTCATAGGCAGAAAAAGGCAGATACGCCAATTGGCGGAACTGCCCAAGCCGAAGCGGCCCATATGCTCAATGTGTCGGAACGAGCCGTGCAGCGAGCCGCCGTTGTCCGCGACCATGGCACTCCAGAGCTTCAGGACATGGTGGCCGGTGCTGCCACCGGCTCCCCTCAGTCCTTGGCCAGATAGCCGCGCAACTATCGCCAGTTACAATGTCCAGCATACATGAGGTCCGATATCACCTTGCAGGCGGCTGACTGATTATCTGCGCTTCGCTCGCAACCCATGTTGCCTAATTCGTGAGCTGGCACCCATAAACTGGACAGGTTGGTAAGAGAGAGTTTCGCCCCTAAAGTGGTCACAAATCAAGGGGATTGAGATGACGAATATCAGGAAGAAACACGGCGCTGCGTTCAAGGCGAAAGTAGCGATGGCGGCGATCCGCGAGGAGGCCACGGTAGCTGAGCTTGCGGGCAAGCACGGTGTGCATCCGAGC
>JANOTU010000326.1:0-2575 GCA_031416515.1 Hyphomicrobiales bacterium | reverse complement strand
CCACAACGCCCGAGAAAGACGCCATGAAACCGGCGATGGCGAAGGCGATGTATTTGGTGCGCGCCGGATTGATGCCGATAGCGACGGCGGCGTTGCGGTTCCCCCCCACGGCGTAGAAATGATTGCCGAGCCGGTGATGGTGCAGGAGGAAGTAGAACGCCACGGCAAAGAGCGCGAACCAGATGATCGAGGCATGGACAATGCCGATGCTGCCGCCGAACATCGAGGCGAAGGGCTCGGTGGGCTGGAAGCGCAGCGCCCGGGCACCGTGATAGAGCAGGGTTCCGCCCTTCCACAGCAGCATGCCACCCAGCGTGGTGATGAAGGAGGGGATATTGAATTTGAGCGTGATGAAGGCATGAAACAGGCCGATCGCCACCCCCGCCAGCAGCGCCACGGCAAGGCCGATGAAGGGGGCCAGCGCACTGGCGCCTTCGGCCTTGATGTCGCCCAGCAAATCATTGCTGATGGTGGCGCAGACAATGGCCAGGAAGGAATAGATGGCGCCCACCGAAAGATCATATTCCCCGGCAATCATCAGAACGCCGACCCCCAGCGCCATGATGCCCAGGGGCGCTATGGATTTCAGCACCACGGCGATGTTGGCGGGCAGGAGATAGCGGAAGCTGTCGGGATAGAGCAGCGCGCCGCCGATGCAGACCGCTTGCACAATGATGAACATGACCGCGATGCCGCCTTCGGGGCGGTCGCTGATCCAGTCCTTGATTTTAAGCAGAAGCGGGCGCCTGGCCCGCGCCGCAATCGCCTTGTGGATATGGCCGGACTGGCTGGATGACATGTTCCGCCCTCAGGTGAATAGGGCTGCGCGGCCCGCACTGCTGCGGGCCGCCAGTTTGTTCTAGAAGGAAAAAGCGATCAGCGGACCGGACCGGCCCACTTCTTGGCGAAGGCGTAGTTGGTCTTGTCAACCAGGCCCGAGCCGCCGGTATCCATTTCAGAGGGATAAAGGCCGTATTTGAGGTTCAGGGCCAGTTGGGTGATGGCGTAGAAGCCCTGGCTGTAAGGCTGCTGGTCGACTGCCGCGGTCAGCGAGCCATCGGCGAGATTGTCGAGGATCGACTGCGAGATGTCGAAGCCGCCAGCAGGAATCTTGAGGCCCGCATCCTTGATCGACTGCACCGCCTGGCTGGTCGGCGTCTGGCCGAGGCCAATCACCATGTCCGTCTCGGGGTGGCCAATCAGATACTGGGTCATCAGGGTGAGGCCCGCCGCATGATCATTGCCAGTGCCGAGCACTTCGGTGGTGGCGCCGATTTCGTCCATGGCCTTCTTGACGCCGGCATGGCGCAGCACTGCATAGGTGGCCTGCGGGGCCTCAACCGGGGTGAACACATGATCGCCCTTCTTGAGTCCGTGATCCTTGATCATGCGCTGACCCAGCACATAGCCCGCTTCGGTGAAGTTCTGGCCCATGAAGGCCATGCGGCACAGGCCCGCCGCGCCCTTGGAATCGTCAATGTTGAAGGTGACGATGGGCATGCCCTTGGATGCGGCCTCGCACAGGATCTTGTCATAGGCGTCATCGTCAGCGACATTGACGGCAATGGCGTTCACGCCATTGGCGATGCCAGTTTCGAGGATCCCGAGCTGGTTCTTCATGTCCTCTTCGCCGAACTTGATGTCGATATTGACACCCTGCTGGGCGGCGGCGTCCTTGGCGCCATTGATCACGGCTTCAAAGAACGAGTTTGACGACTGCGACCAGGGCACGAACAGGATGGTGATCTTGGCCCATTCCTCCTTGTGATCGGCGTCAGCCGCCATGACCAATGATGGCGCTGAAAACGCCACTGCGCCTGACAGCGCCGCGCCGAGCATAAGCTTCTTGAAATTCATTGTTGGGTCCTCCCTGTTGACGGCATATTGACGTCTGACGCCCGGCGGTTGCCGCATCCACGGGCACCTGAAAACAAAACCACGCCGCAGCTGCGCCACAAACGGGGCATGGGAGCCGCTCTGAATTCCCGATGATCTTCGCAGCTAATCACAAAGGTGTCAATTGAGCGGGCGGTTTTACAGCGGTTCTGCCGGAGGCCAGACAGCCACGTGTTTTCCTGGGAGCGCGGGCGTCTCGCCCGCCCTTGGATCAAAGGGCGGGCGAGATACAAAACCGAACCGCAATCGGGGGAGCGGCGGTCACCAGTCGAACCCCATGAACTTTGGTCTTGTCCCAGGGCTATTCTGTAAACAGTGTCAAGCAGTTCAAGCCACATCATTTTTTGATTTGTTTGATGCAAGAGCGATGGGGCATACTCTCACTTCCTCACCCTGAGGTGCGAGCGCCTTCGCGAGCCTCGAAGGGCCCACGGTGCGGAACCTGCAACCGTCCTTCGAGGCGTGGCTACGGGCTCGCTCCTCAGGATGAGGGTTGGGAGGACCCGGGAATTCTGACTGATCCGTTGGCCTGCGCGCAGTTTACTGAATCGCCCTGATTGCCAATGACGCATGGCATCAGTTGAGGTTCATCCCCACATTCATGTCCGCCGGCATGGTGATCTTGAAGCCGTGCTTGAGAACTTTTTCGGCTTTTGGCTCAAGATCGAAATCCCAGGCC
>JANOTU010000325.1:0-3779 GCA_031416515.1 Hyphomicrobiales bacterium | reverse complement strand
GCCTCGGCCATGGCGGCGGCGGGCCTGTGCGCGGCTTTGGGCGGAACCAACGAACAGGTGGAGAATGCCGCAGAAATCGCCCTTGAGCATCATTTGGGCATGACTTGCGACCCCGTGGGCGGCCTTGTGCAAGTGCCCTGCATCGAGCGCAACGCCTTTGGCGCGGTGAAGGCCGTGACCGCCGCCTCTTTGGCCCTGCGAGGCGACGGCCAGCACTTCGTGCCCCTCGACAATTGCGTGGAAACCATGCGCCAGACCGGCCTGGACATGAACGAGCGCTACAAGGAGACCTCAACCGGCGGGCTGGCGGTCAATGTGGTGGAGTGTTGAATGGGTGTTTAAACCCACAAGGAGGCTCCGTGGCGGGCTTGCACGGGGGTGCCGGGTAGGGGTGTAGCTGAAAGGATATGATTCCTGCTGGGAGACTTGATAACTATCTTAGGATTGATTTCCATTCAAGGTTGCGCCCAGATGCGCCATCAGACCTGCGGTTGAGCAATCAACGCCGTCGGCGCTCTCCAGCAGCTTGGTCGCCAGTTCCTTGCCAAGCTCAACGCCCCATTGGTCAAAGGCATTGATGCCCCAGATGGCGGCCTCAACAAAGACCCGGTGCTCATAAAGCGCGATCAGGCGGCCCAAGGTGAAGGGATCAAGCTTCTTGTAGGCCAGCGTCAGCGAGGGCCGGTTGCCGGTGAAAACCCGGTGAGCCTGGCCGCCCGCCTCTTGCAGGGTGCGCCCCATCATCAATGCCTGCGACTGCGCCAGGCAATTGGCGATGAGCAGCCGGTGATGCTCGGGCATGCCTTTCTCGTGCGGCTCAGCGGCGATCAGGAATTCGACCGGAACAACGTCCGTGCCCTGATGCAGCAACTGGAAAAACGCATGCTGCCCGTTGGTGCCGGGTTCGCCCCAGACAATGGGGCCGGTGGCAAGCTTCGCGGCCTTGCCGTTTGATTCCATATCAAGCTGCTGCAAGTAAGCCGGAAACCGCGACAGGCGCTGGTCGTAAGGGATGATGGCGCGCGAGGGATACTTGCAGATATTACGGTGCCACACCCCGATAAGACCCATGAGCATCGGCAGGTTCTGCAAGACTGGCGCCGCGCAGAAATGCCGGTCCATGGCATGAGCGCCATCGAGAAAGCGCCTGAAATTTTCAGGCCCGATGGCGATCATCAAGGGCAAGCCGATGGCCGACCAGATCGAATAGCGCCCGCCCACCCAGTCCCAAAATCCAAAAATGCGGGACTCATCAATGCCAAACGCCTTCACCCTGTCGATGGCCGTGGAAATCGCCGCAAAATGCTGGCCCACGGCCTTCTCGCCCAGTTCCGCCGCAATCCATTTCCGCGCCGTCCTGGCGTTGGTCATGGTTTCGATGGTGGTGAAGGTCTTGGACGCGATCAGAAACAAGGTCGTCTGTGGACGGAGGAGTTTCAGGGTGTCGGCGATATGCGCGCCATCGACATTTGAAACATAATGCAGGCGCGGGCCATCATGACAAGGGGCCAGCGCCAGCGTGGTCATGGCGGGGCCAAGGTCAGAGCCGCCAATGCCGATATTCACCACGTCAGTGATCTTGCTTCTGCGGATTTCATCAGCAAAGCGCCCCATGGATTTCAGCACGGCATTGATGTCCGGCATGACATCCAGGCCTTGAACCAGAATTGGCGTATTGGCCCGGTTGCGCAGGGCAGTGTGCAGAACGGCGCGGGATTCCGTCTTGTTGATGATCTCGCCGGCAAACATGGCATCCCGCTTGGCCTCAACACCAGCCGCTTTGGCCAGGCCCGCAAGCAGTTTCATGGTGCGGGCATTCACCGCGCATTTGGAATAGTCGAGGAGAAGATCATCGTGACGGGCGGAGAAGCTTGCGAATCTTTTGGGGTCGCGCGCGAAGGTGAGCCGCATATGCGTGGGGGCGCCGGATTTGCGGTGGGCGGTGAGATCGGAAAATACCTTGCGTGTGTTCATCGCCATACTCCAATCCGTGAGATTGTTCCGTCATCCAGGCTTAGCCGGGATGATGGTTTTTCAGAAATATCAACTCCGCAGCGTTCCGCCCGTGGCTTTCTGCACCATGGCCACGATCCTGGCTGAAACCGCGTCGATGTCTGCTTCCGTCAAGGTCTTCTCGCGCGGCGACAATGTGACTTCGATCGCCAGCGAGGTCTTGCCGCCTGCGAGTTTGAAAACATCGAACACGCTCACGTCCGAAATCAGAGCCTTGTCAGCGCCCCTTGCGGCTTTCACCAGTTTCTCGGCTTCTACCGCGCCCTCGACCACAAAGGCGAAATCGCGGGTCAGCGCCATGAGGCCGGAGGCGTTGAGGGCGGCTTTCGTGGTAGATTTTGCTTTGGCCCCAGGGACGGCGTTGAGGATAATTTCAAAAGCCACCAGCGGGCCTTTCACATCCATGGCGGCGAGCACGCGCGGGTGTATTTCACCAAACCAGCCCAGCTTGTTTTGCGGGCCCATCTGAATGGTGCCGGAACGGCCGGGGTGATACCAAGGGGGTGCGCCCGCGACGATCTGGGCGGTGGGGGCGCCAATGGCTTCCAGCACTGCGAGCGCATCGGCCTTGGCGTCGAAAGCGTCAACGGCCCGAGCCCCCCCTTGCCAGTTGCGGGCGACAGCGGCGTGGGCGCGAATGCCGCAGGCGCGCAAGGTTTCATCCTGCGGACGGTCCCCACTGTAAGCGTGGCCCACTTCGCTCAAGCCGAAATCACTGAAGCCCCGCGCCATGTTGCGGCCGGCAGCCGCGATGAGATTGGGCAGCAGCGAGGGGCGCATGTCGGAAAGTTCTGACGAAATCGGATTGGCCAGTTTGAGTTCCGGCTGTCCGCCGCCGAAGAGTTTGGCGTGCGCTTCAGGCACAAACGCCCAGGTGGCGGCCTCGTTGAAGCCGCGCGCGGCCAAGGCGCGCCGTGCTGCCAACATGCGCTTTTGCAAGGGGTTCAGCACCGGGCGCGCAATGGCGTGAGCGCGCGCCATGGCAGCGGGGGGAATATTGTCGAGTCCGTAAATTCGGGTGACTTCCTCAACCAGATCAGCTTCGCCGTGGACATCAGGCCGCCACGAGGGCACGGCGCAGACGAGGCCGACTGCCGTCTCCGTCACGCCGAATCCAAGGCTGGAGAGAATGCGTTTTTGCTCCGTAGGCGGAATATCAACGCCGCCCAGCGCTTTCACGCGGGTGGCGCGCAGCGTGAAGCTCCGCGCGTTATCCGGCGCTTTTCCGGCGATCACCAGATGCGAAGCCTCGCCGCCGCAGAGTTCCAGAATCATGCGCGTGGCGATTTCAGCGCCGGTCTCTGTAAATGCCGGATCAAGCCCACGCTCGAAACGATAGCGCGCATCGGAAATGATGCCGAGCTTGCGACCCGTCGCCGCCGTGCGCAGGGGATCAAAGTAAGCGGCTTCGAGGAAAACGTCCGTGGTCGTCTCCGAGCATCCCGTGGCAGCACCCCCCATGACACCGGCAATACCTTCAGGGCCAGAATCGTCGGCGATCACTGTCATGGCGGGGTCAAGGCTGTAGCTCTTGCCATCCAGGGCGGCGATGGTCTCGCCGTCTTTTGCCAGGCGGGCGACGATATTGCCCTTGACCTTGGCCGCATCAAAAACATGCAAAGGTCTGGCATAAGCAAAAGTGATGTAGTTGGTGATGTCAACCAATGCCGAAATGGGCCGCAAGCCTATGGCTTTAAGCTGGCGCTTCAGCCATTCGGGCGAGGGCCCGTTTTTAACGCCTCTGAAATAACGGCCCACAAACAGCG
>JANOTU010000324.1:0-1504 GCA_031416515.1 Hyphomicrobiales bacterium | reverse complement strand
TGAGGCTTTGCGCCTGGTCGACAGCAGCTTTCGTGAAATCCCAAGCTTGGCCGATCCGCGAGCGACGACAGGCTACAGCAATGCCACAGGGTTCAAGGTCGAATTCCTGACGCCCAATCGCAGCAAGGATGACTATAGCGGTGAGCCCGCCCTGATGCCGGCCCTCGGTGGCGCGTCAGCACAGCCCTTGCGATTTCTGGATTATCTGATTCACCGGCCTGTCCGCTCCGCTCTCCTTCACAAAAGTGGGATTGCAGTGCTGGTTCCCGCCCCGGAGCGGTTTGCCATCCACAAACTCATCGTTTCTGAACTGCGGCGTGTTGACAGCGCCAATACGGCGAAGGCCCGAAAGGATCTCGAACAGGCCTCACTCATGATCGAGGTTCTGGCGTCGAACGCGCATGCGCTGGACCTCGGTTTCGCCTGGACCGAGGCATGGGAACGCGGTCAGAAATGGCGTGATCACTTGAGCGCCGCCCTTGTCAATCTGCGCGAGCCTGTACGTCAAGCGCTCGATCAGGCAATAGCAGCGGCACGGAGCCACGACAATGGAAGTTGAAGGCGGAACCATGCGAAAAACTTCGTTGCTCCCCAGCACCGTTGCGGCGCGAACGGAAAGGTTAATGTGGAGTAGCGCCTGAATTTTGAGTTGCGGGACACGTCTGTATTGTGTCGTCCATTGTCGCTATACATATTGGCTGACAATTGGCTGACTGGCGCTGCGCATTATGTTTCTTTCTGTCTTTGAGCTTTTCAAAATCGGCATCGGCCCTTCAAGCTCGCACACTGTGGGGCCAATGGTGGCGGCGCGGCGCTTTCTGGCCCAGGCCGGAGCCATGTCCCTGCCTGATGCGGGCCATGTCACTGTGACCTTGCATGGCTCGCTGGCCTTCACGGGGAAAGGCCACGGCACTGACCGCGCTGTGGTTCTGGGCCTTGCAGGCGAAACCCCGGACGGCATTGATCCTGACCGCGTGGCGCTGGTGCTCTCGGAAATGGCGGCGCGGGCCAAGATCACCTTGGCCAATGGCAATGTCGTGGGCTTTGATCCAGCGCGCCATGTGATTTTCGATTACGGCCCGGCGCTGCCCGGCCATTCCAACGGCATGGTGTTCCGCATTCTTGATGATGACTGCAACACGCTGCTCAGCGAGACTTATTATTCCATCGGCGGCGGCTTTGTGCAGAGCGAGAGGGAAAGGATGGCAGACAAGGCGACGGTGAAACCCAAGCTCGCTGTGCCCTATCCATTCTCAACCGCCAATGAAATGCTGGCCATGGGCAAAATGTCGGGCCTCACCGTGGCAGAGATGAAACGGGCCAATGAAACTGTGGCCATGCCCGCCGCTGATCTGGACAAGGGCCTTGACCGCATTTGGGATGCGATGAATGCCTGCATGAACCGAGGGCTCAATCAGGGCGGCATTCTGCCGGGCGGCCTCAAGATCAAGCGGCGGGCGGCGGATATTCTGCAACAGCTCAAAGCCGAGCAGGGCGGCAATTC
>JANOTU010000323.1:0-2449 GCA_031416515.1 Hyphomicrobiales bacterium | reverse complement strand
CCCGGATCAATGGGCTGAAACTCGCCAAAGCCCGCAGCCACCAGATGTTTGGGTGAAACCCCATTGGCAATGAGATACTGCACCACCGCGATTGCGCGCGAAGAGGAGAGTTCCCAGTTGGAGCGAAACAGGCCTGAGGTGATGGGATCAATGTCGGTGTGGCCGTCAACGCGCAAAACCCAGGCGATGTCGGTTGGAATTTCGCCCTCAAGCTGGCGCAGCGCGTCGGCAAGTTTCAGCATTTCCTGCTGGCCCTCGGCGCCAAGCCTATCAGAGCCTTTGGGAAACAGCACTTCGGACTGGAATACAAAGCGGTCGCCCACCACAAGGATATCGGAGCGCTGCGAAAGGATCTGCCGCAAGCGGCCAAAGAACTCGGAACGATAGCGCGTCAGCTCCTGCACCCTTTGCGCCAATGCGGAATTGAGGCGCTTGCCAAGATCGGCCACTTGCGCTTCAGCCGCCACATTGCGGGCCTCCGCGTCCGAGAGCAGGCTGTTGAGCTGGGCCAGCTGCCGGCGCATGGCGGCAATCTGCTGGTTGAGCAATTCAACCTGGGCCAAGGCTTCAGAGGTTATGGTTTTTTCTCGGTCGAGGGCAGTCTGCAAGCTGCTGACCGCAGAACCGGTTGAGGTTTGCCTGGCGCTTTCAGCTTCCAGCAGGGCGCTGAGACTGGCGCTTTTTGATTTTTCGGAGTTCAGGTCATCTTGCAATGAAAGGAGATTGGCCGCAGCCTGTTCCTTGGCCGTGGTCTCCAGTGACAGAAGCTGGGTGAGTTCGGCGATCTGGGCGCGAAGCTGGCCCAGGGCCGAATCCTGGCCGGAGATTTCGCGCGCCAGAAGGAATTGCGCCACGATGAAAATTGACAGCAGGAACGTGATAACCAGCAAAAGCGTGGCCAGGGCATCGACAAAGCCCGGCCAGTAGGGCGCATCCTCGTTGCGGCGGCGGCGCGAGCCTGCAAGCGACATGAGGTTATTCCTTGTCAGCGCGGGCGCGCGCGGCCCTCAGCGTTGCCGGTGGCGCCGCACCCCCGCTCAGCAAGCGCTGGATTTCGGCATTGTGCGAGCGCATGGTTTTCTGCTCGTCGCGCATTTCCTCGACCAGGCTGGCAACCGCTTCGGCCAGGTCTTCAACTGACTTTTCTTGCGGCCCTGCCGGTCTTGGACTGGCCATCGCCCTGGACAGGGTTTCAAAACTGCGCTGCAAGGACTGGATATCGAGGCGCAGAAGCTGCTGCACATTGGCCTGATGGCCGGAATCGCCAGCACCGATATCGGTGATGGTGGAGAGCCAGTCTTCAAGATCATGGTAAAAACGGTTCTGCGCCTGCGCTGCCTTGAGGTCGAGAAAGCCGAGGATCAGCGAGCCGGCAAGGCCGAACAGGGATGACGAAAAAGACAAGCCCATGCCGGCCAGCGGCCCTTTGAGGCCTTCTTTCAAACCCTCAAACACCGAAGCCGACTGCCCCGAGGCCACATCGAGGGAGCCGATGGCGCTGCCCAGGGAGGTCACGGTTTCAAGCAGGCCCCAGAACGTTCCGAGCAGCCCCAGGAAAATCAGCAAGCCCACCAGATAGCGCGAGAGATCACGCGATTCGTCCAGCCTTGAGGCCAGAGAATCAAGCAGAGAGCGCATCGATTGCGGCGAGAGCACTGTGTTCTGCCGGGAGCCCAGGAGATTTGACATGGGGCCGAGAAGCTTCGGCACCCGCACATTCTCGATGCCAATTTCGGAGACACGAAAGCGGTTCACCCAGTTCACTTCCGGGAACAACCGTCCCACCATCCGGTAGGAATGGAAAATACCCAAGAGCAGTGTGGCAATGATCACCGCGTTGAGCCCGACATTGGCCATGAAGGCCGAGGTCAACCCCGGAAGCAGCACAACGATGAGAATGCTCACCGCCAAAGTGAACACCAGCATGTGGACCAGATAAACACGCGGCGGCTCAAGGGGGGTCGTATCGGCGGGCAAAACCATGTTTTCGCTTAACTCTCTGCTGGTAGGGGGGCTGACTGCCCGGCAATCTAGACGATTGCGTGGCGGAAAGGGAGGGCATGGAATTTAGTCCTTGACAGCGTACGCTTGATGGGCTATAAGCGGCTATTCTCCAGAATTGTAAGTGAAGCCGCGTGAGCGCAAGGCCCCCTTGAACCGGGGCACCCGCTGAAATCCAATTGGGCCTTGGCTCATGGTAAGACACAGGCGTTCAGATTTGTGGTTTGTAAGCCGCAAGGGGATATCCGCAGATGACGCAGAAAACGCCGCAATCAGATTCAAGGCTTGCGGAGAAGCGAATGAAGGAGGTTCTGAAATGAAAAAGAACAAGCATCGCGGCCCAACACTTGAGTCTTTTCTTGAGGAGGAAGGGCTGCATGAAGAACTCAAGGCCATTGTGGCCAAGGAGGCGATTGCCTGGCAGTTGCAGCAGGCCATGGCAAAGCAA
>JANOTU010000322.1:0-1723 GCA_031416515.1 Hyphomicrobiales bacterium | reverse complement strand
CGGATGGCGAAGGACGGAGGCGTGTTCTCCGACATGAAGGTGAGCTTGGAGCCCGCATATTGCTTCCATTTGGCGTCATCAGATGAGGCGGCTTGGGCACGGGTCCGGGTGATGGTTGAGCCGAGGCCCAGGGTCATCGAGCCAGCGCCCAGAGCTGTGGCAGCGCCGCCGCCCAGCTCAAGGAACTTGCGCCGACTGACGCTGGTTTAAACTTAATTCTTGTGTCTTGCGAACATTGTGTTTCTCGCCCATTGTATTGGTTTCATTGGTGATCCGGCTGGCGGCGATTGCCGCCAGCCGGACCTTCTGCTGCTATTTGCCCGCGATATGCGTCTTGATAAGCGCATTCACATCGCTGGCCTTTTCCATGAACACCATGTGACCGGCATTCTCGAAAACATGCACCTTGGCGCCAACCAGGTTTTTGGCGTGGGCGGCGGGGATGACCTCATCCAGCTTGCCCCAGATGACCAGGGCAGGCGGGCTGCCTGACCCAAGTTTCTTTCCCGGTTGATCCGCCTGTTTGCCGCCGCCAAAGAGCGCATCGCCCAGTTTTTTGAGCAGGGGCTCCACCCCGTCGAGGCGCTTGTATTTCATCACATCGTCAACCAATTGGCGGCTGACCAGCGACTTGTCGGCAAAAAGCATCTCCAGCACCGGCTTCAAGTCCTTGCGGCCCTGAGCGGCGATGAAGCGATCAACGTAAGTGCCGATCTCCGATCCCAGCCCCGCTGAATTGATCAGGGTGAGGGACTTGACCATCTTGGGGTTGTCATTTGCCAACTGCATGGCAATGGCCCCGCCCGTGGAATGGCCGACAAGATGAGCGGCATTGATCTTGAGCTTTTTCATGAAGCCTGCGAGTGCGGAGGTCAGCCCAGCAAGCGTTGCCTTGGCGAGCTTTTTCTCCGACTGGCCGTGACCGGGAAGATCAACAGCATAAACTGTGGCCACTTCTGCGAGGGCGTCGATGTTGAACAGCCAGTTGTCGATATCGCCGCCAAAGCCGTGGATCAGGATTATGGTTTCAACGCCTGAACCCCGCTTGGCGTAACGCATGCTGCCAGCGGGTGTGTCCACGAACTCATATTTCGGCCCCTGATCTTCATCGTCCGCATCGGCGGCAGGCATCACATAGGACGCGATATAGGCGTCGATTTCGGAGTCCGGCACGGAGGGGTCGGCGATGACGCCGAGCAGCGCCTTCACGGGATAGATCGTGTCGGCCTCGCCAACGCGGCGTCGCAACACGCCAGCATCCGAGGCTTCCACAGCGCCTGCGATCTTGTCGGTCTCGACCTCAAGGATCGAGTCGCCGACATTGATCATGGAGCCGTCTTTCATCAACCAGCCGGTTACTTTGCCCTCCTGCATGGAGAGGCCCCATTTGGGCATGACAATGGGAACAATGCGCGGTTCAGCCATGTCAGTGCGCCATGGTCTTGTTGACGGCGGTGACGATGCTGGCCGCAGAGGGGATATAAAGGTCTTCCAGGACGGGCGAGAACGGCACCGGCGTATGCGGAGCCGTTACCATCTGGATTGGTCCTTTCAGCGCCTTGAAGCATTCCTGCACCACCTTGGAAGAGACATCGGAGGCAATCGAGCAGCGCGGATGGGCCTCATCCACGCAGACCAGACGGCCAGTGCTTGTCACGCTGTCCATCACCGTGTCCCAGTCGATGGGCGACAATGTGCGGAGATCAATGACTTCGCACTCCGT
>JANOTU010000321.1:0-2174 GCA_031416515.1 Hyphomicrobiales bacterium | reverse complement strand
AGAGGACGGGGTAGCAAAACCCGTTTGAGGGAAGGCAGGGCAGGAAGGTGGATGAGTGATGACCAGAGACGAGACAAGCAGAGCGCCGCTAGTGCCCGCAAGGGCTATGCAAAGCGCAGGAGCCATGACACCCCCGGGCCGGGCAAGGACCCGGGCCGGGGGGCTGGCCGAAGCCTTGATCTGGACAGCGCGAATGGTGTCGGCGCTGGTAACGGCGTCAAGGCAGGAAAAGGGCTTCGGCTCACACACCTGTCTGGCTCAAGCCGGGAAAGTCGCAGTAACACACCCGGTGGCAAGCAAGACACTCCCGATGTGGAAACCACCAACCGGAGAGCCGTATGCGGAAAAACCGCCCGCACGGTTCGGAGGGAGGGGAGGGCGAAAACCCTTCCCGGCCCCTATCCAGAAAAACACATGCGTGTCTGGCCTCCGGCAGACGGAAACGAAGCGCTTGTTTTTGGGGTGTCTCCGTAGCCCCGCAGGGGGGGAGGGAGAAAACGCAGTCGTATCAAGCCGCCTGCTCGCGTTTGCGGCACTTCAGCCACCAGCCGATAACCAGAACCAGCGCAGCCCCTGCCGCTGCCGCCACATAGTGGGCGGCGGCGACCTGGCGGCAGGCCAAGGCCATGCAAGGCTGGGTCCTTGATGATCATCTCGACGGTGCGAATCGCGTGCCAGAGCTTTTCAGAAGCGGGGATGCTCTTTTCGCTCTCTTCTTCGCCTTTCAGCAGCTTGATGGCGATCCAGAGCAACAGAACCCCGCCCACCGTCATCAGGAACGGAATCAGCATGATTTGCGAGATCACCAGCGCGAACAGGATGCGCAAGGTAATGGCGGCACCTGCGCCAAAGATGATGCCCCAGCGCCGCTGCTGGTCCGGCAAGGAACGACACGCCAGCGCGATCACCACAGCATTGTCGCCCGAGAGCAGCAGATCGATCCAGATGATCTGGCCAACAGAAAGCATATAGGCGGCTGAAATATCCATGACATCCCTGATCTGTTTTGCTGAACACGGTGAAGCCAGACAAAAAGAGCAAGCGCAAAAGCTTGTCATCACGCCGCATTGGTGTCACATTGGGGGTTGAAACAGAGCCCAGACAGAAAAGGAATCACCCACATGAACAAACTCATCGCAACCGCCATCATCGCCACCGGCCTGGCCATCCCGCAGGCCCAGGCGGACGGGGTGAAAATCGGCCTGTTGTCCTGCAGCATTGACGGCGGTGTCGGCTTCATCATCGGCTCGTCCAAGGCCATTGACTGCGTGTACCAGCCGGCGGGCGGCGGCCATGTCGAGCACTATGAAGGCTCGATCGGCAAGCTTGGCATTGATATCGGGATCACCAACGGTTCGAGTGTCGTCTGGGCGGTATTCGCCCCCGGCAAGACCAAGCCGGGTGGCCTCAAGGGCAGCTATGGCGGCGCCAGCGCTGAAGCCACGATTGTGGTTGGGCTTGGTGCCAATGTGCTGATTGGAGGTTTTCGCAAATCCATCAACCTGCAACCCGTGAGTGTGCAGGCCCAGACTGGGCTTAACATCGCCGCAGGAATCGCCGGTTTGCGGCTGGATTACGTCGACTGAGGTGATTTATGAACCATGTTTGGCAGCCCGACTGTTGCTAAAATACCACAGTTGAAAAAATAATGCAGTCGGGGACCCGTTTTCGCTTGTCAGATTGGTTTTTTCAATTTAGCTTCCACATACGTTTTAAGAAACAAAAAGAATCTTGCAGGAGTTGGTTATGAAAAAAGTCAGGCTTACGAGCATTTTGTTGAGTGGCACGATGGCGGCCACCATGTTTGGTGTGGCGGCAACAGCGGCTGAAATCGATGCCGGTCCGGGTGCGCTTCCTGCGGTGTCGGGCATCAATGGCAAGATCGAACTGGGTGCTGGCTGGTCAGACATTGACGACCTAGGCGATGACGCGCTGCTGCGTGGTGGCGGCTCCCTGAGCTTTCCAGTCGGCGACATGTTCGGCATTCAGGCTGACGTAATGGTGACAGAAATCGTTGACGACACGCGCATTGGCGGCGATCTGCATTTCTTCACCCGTGATCCCAATTCCTATCTCTTGGGCGTGGTCGGCGGTGTCCTCACCGCCGATGATGCTGATGCGTTCTTCATTGGTCCCGAGGCCGAGCTTTATCTTGAGAATTTCTCGGTTGAGGC
>JANOTU010000320.1:0-4341 GCA_031416515.1 Hyphomicrobiales bacterium | reverse complement strand
CGGTTCGGGCCGCGATCTGGCGCAAGCCTGCCGCGATGCGTTTTCAAAACCTGTGGCGCTGATCCTCTGGCTCTTCGCCGAAATCGCCATCATCGCCACCGACATTGCCGAAGTCGTCGGTACCGCCATCGGCCTCAATCTCCTGTTCGGCATTCCGCTGGAGCTCGGCGTTATCATCACCGCCCTTGATGTCTTCGTCATCCTCTGGCTGCAACGCTTGGGGTTCCGCTGGATCGAGGCCTTCATCATAGCGCTCCTCGGTGTCATCTTCGTGTGCTTCTTCATCCAGATCGCGCTCGCTGATCCCGACTGGCGCGGCGTCATCGTAGGCTTTGCGCCCACCATCGACATCGTCAAGAACCCGGCCATGCTCTATCTGGCGCTCGGCATCATCGGCGCCACGGTCATGCCGCACAATCTCTATCTCCATTCCGGCATCGTGCAGACCCGTGCTTACGGTGAAACACTTCCCGAAAAGCGCGAAGCCCTGAAATTCGTCACCATTGATTCCACCGTGGCGCTGATGTTCGCCCTTCTCGTCAACGCCTCGATCCTGATCCTCGCCGCCGCCACCTTTCATAAAACCGGTCGCACCGATGTGGCTGAACTGGGCGACGCCCATGCCATGCTGGCTCCCTTGCTGGGGTCGCTCCTGGCCCCCAAGCTCTTCGCCATCTCGCTCCTGTGCTGCGGCCTCAATTCCACCGTCACCGCCACTATGGACGGCCAGATCGTGATGGAAGACTTCCTCAACATCCGCCTGCCCGCATGGCTGCGTCAGCTTGTCACCCGCATGGTCGCCATCGTGCCAGCAGCCGGCGTCACCATCTATTACGGCGCGGAGGGCACTGGTATGTTGCTGATCCTGAGCCAGGTCATCCTCGCCTTCCAACTCCCCTTCGCCATCGTGCCGCTGGTGATGTTCACCAGGGACCGCGCCAAGATGGGAGCGCTCACCGCGCCCCTCTGGCTCACCGCCATCTCAGCGTGATCGCGGCCATCATCATCGCGCTCAATTTGAAGCTGCTGTGGGATATAGCGGCGGGCTAGCCGCAGGCAGTGATCAAAGCTATAAGTGGCGCTGGAAACTTGGACCGAATGACATGGGCAAGATCGAAATTGACATGGTGGAAGACAAGGTGATCGCCGGAATCGAGGCGGAAGCCATCTTGCAGGGCAAGAGCTTTGCAGAGCAAGTCCGGTCGATTTTGGCACCCCATGCGGTCTTGTCCAGAGTTGAGAGTCTGAAACTCATCGACGACATACGGGCGATGACGCCTAAAGACGTCAAGCAAACCGACAGTACCAACATGATCAGGGCCCTGCGGGATGCAAACTACGATCTCGATTGATGCCTCTGTTGCGATAAAATTAATTGTCGAAGAGCAGGGGTCAAGCAAGGCCCGCGTGATCGTTGAGTCCTATGACCTGATATTCGTGCCAGCCCACGCCCACGCCGAGGTCGCAGAAATTGTGCTGCGAAAATTGTACGCTGGCCTCGTGGATGAGCGGCAGGCCGTCCTGGTGCTTGAAAAGCTGCCTGAAATCCTGAGACCGGTTGCGCTCGACACCATCCTGCTGGACGCATTCCGTATAACCAAAACCATACGCCACAGTGTTTACGATTGCCTGTATATTGCCACCGCCCGCAAACTCAATGTGGCCCTTGTAACCGCCGATTTACGCATGTTGCGGAAAACCGCCGGTTCGGAATTTTCTTCGATTGTATTTAACCTCGAATCGTTTACGCCCCCACCATGAACGACCGCATCCTCATCATCGACTTCGGCTCACAGGTAACACAGCTCATCGCCCGCCGGGTGCGGGAGGCGGGGGTTTATTCGGAGATTGTGCCGTTTCAGTCGGCGGAAAAGGCGCTGGATTGGCCGGGGCTGAAGGGGATTATCTTCTCGGGCGGGCCGGCCTCGGTGCATGAGGCAAAAAGTCCCCGCGCGCCGGAAAAGGTGTTTTCGCGCGGCGTGCCGGTGCTGGGCATCTGCTACGGCGAGCAGACCATGTGCGCGCAATTGGGCGGCGCGGTTGAGGCCTCAGATCACCGCGAATTCGGCAAGGCCTTTGTGCAGGTGCAGGAACCAAACGCGCTGTTTGACGGCGTATGGGTCACGGGAGAGCGCCATCAGGTGTGGATGAGCCATGGCGACCGCGTCACCGCCATCCCTGCGGGCTTCAAGGTGATCGCCACCAGCGAGGGTGCGCCCTTTGCGGCGATTGCCGATGAGGCGCGGCAATTCTACGCCACGCAGTTTCACATGGAAGTTGTTCACACGCCGGATGGCGCGAAGCTGCTCACAAACTTTGTGCGCGAGATTTGCGGCTGCAAGGGCGATTGGTCGATGGCCTCGTTCAAGAACGAGATGATCGCCAGGATCAAGAAGCAGGTAGGCTTCGAGCGCGTCATTTGCGGCCTCTCAGGCGGGGTTGATTCCGCTGTCACCGCCGTTCTCATCCACGAAGCCATTGGCGAGCAACTCACCTGCATTTTCGTCGATCACGGCCTCATGCGCCTCAACGAATCCGAAGAGGTGGTGCGCCTGTTCCGCGAATCCTACAACATCCCATTGGTGCATGTGGATGCCTCCAGGCTGTTCCTTGGAGCACTCGCCGGGGTGAGCGATCCCGAAACCAAGCGCAAGACCATCGGTCGGCTTTTCATCGATGTCTTCGAGGCTGAAGCCAAAAAATTGGGTGGCGCCGCCTTCCTCGCCCAAGGCACGCTCTATCCCGATGTGATCGAAAGTGTCTCCTTCACCGGTGGTCCTTCCGTCACTATCAAGTCGCACCACAATGTGGGCGGGCTTCCAGAGCGCATGAACATGAAGCTGGTGGAACCTCTTCGCGAACTCTTCAAGGACGAAGTCCGCCTCCTCGGCCAGGAACTGGGCCTGCCCGCCCATTTCGTGGGCCGCCACCCCTTTCCCGGCCCCGGCCTCGCCATCCGCATCCCCGGCGACATCACGCCTGAAGGCCTCGATATCCTCCGCAAGGCTGATCACATCTATCTCGACGAAATCCGAAAAGCTGGACTCTATGACGCAATCTGGCAAGCCTTCGCCGTCCTTCTCCCCGTCCGCAGCGTCGGCGTCATGGGCGATGGCCGCACTTATGATCAAGTCCTGGCACTTCGTGCCGTAACCTCCACCGACGGCATGACCGCCGAGAGCTACCCCTTCGACCACCACTTCCTGACCCACGTCGCCACCCGCATCATCAACGAAGTCCGCGGCGTCAGCCGCGTGGTCTACGACGTAACATCCAAACCACCGGGGACGATCGAGTGGGAGTAAATAAATATGCAAAGGCACAAATTGCTTGCCGGATTCGATCCGCACTCTCCACGTTGCGCTTTCGCTCCACCATATCTGACTCCAGATCGGCGAAGCGCAACTCCAACTCTTTATCCGCCAACACTGTCGCTAACTCCAAAGTTGGGTATCATAGGATACGCCGAACTCAATTATCCAAGAAGCTTCTGAGCTTTCTCGACCTACTGGGATGCTTCAGTTTTCTTAACGCCTTGGCTTCAATCTGCCTGATGCGTTCGCGGGTCACTGAGAATTGCTGGCCGACTTCTTCCAGTGTGTGATCGGTGTTCATGCCGATGCCAAAGCGCATGCGGAGGACTCTCTCTTCGCGGGGGGTGAGGCTGGCCAGGACGCGGGTGGTGGTTTCACGCAAGTTGGCCTGGATAGCGGCGTCTATCGGCAGGATGGCGTTCTTGTCTTCGATGAAGTCGCCCAAATGGGAATCCTCCTCGTCGCCCACGGGGGTTTCAAGTGAGATTGGCTCCTTGGCGATTTTCATTACCTTGCGGACTTTCTCCAATGGCATGGAGAGTTTTTCTGCGAGTTCTTCTGGCGTTGGCTCGCGGCCGATTTCGTGCATCATCTGGCGGCTGGTGCGGACGATCTTGTTGATGGTCTCGATCATGTGAACGGGGATGCGGATGGTGCGGGCCTGATCGGCGATCGAGCGGGTGATCGCCTGCCGGATCCACCAGGTGGCGTAGGTTGAGAATTTATAGCCACGGCGGTATTCAAATTTATCGACCGCCTTCATCAGGCCGATATTGCCTTCCTGGATCAAATCCAGGAATTGCAGGCCGCGATTGGTGTATTTTTTCGCAATCGAAATGACCAGACGCAGGTTCGCCTCGACCATTTCCTTTTTGGCGATGCGCGCCTCGCGCTCGCCTTTCTGAACCATGGAAACGATGCGGCGGTATTCGGGGATTTGCAGGCCGGTGGCGGTGGCGAGTTCGTAAATCTCGTCGCGGATGACCTTGATCGACTCCTTTTCGTCATTGACGAATTTCTTCCAGCC
>JANOTU010000319.1:0-9731 GCA_031416515.1 Hyphomicrobiales bacterium | reverse complement strand
TCAGTCTCCCCGCCAGACCCCACAAGAGAGGCCCAGGCTTCGTCAAGCGCTCGATAGACTCGCCAATGCACACCGCCGAAACGGGTTCGTTATCCTACGGGCTATTCCTTCGCCTCAGGTTGTTCTCCACCCCGCCTCGCGACGACGCAGTTACCCTACGGCTACATGTATTGTGACACACACATTGGTGGACTTTCACCTCCTGACAAAGCAACATTGCAGACACACGAGCGCGGGCGTCTCGCCCGCCCTTGGTTCAAAGGGCGGGCTGGAAGCCCGCGCTCCCAGGCAGCAAGGCGGCAACATGTCGCGCAAGCGATTCACTTATTGTTGGCTGTCCTCTAAAGTATACTCATCCACGCCACAGGCTATGATTTGACCAGTTCTCAGTCGCCGCAATGGCATCGGGCTTGTTCGCCATGGCTTTTCGGTTTCTTCATTTTTTATCCACAGATTACGCAGAAAAGGCGCAGATCATGAAGGTCACGTCTGCGCCTTCTCTGCGTCATCTGCGGATAGCTTGTTTACCCCAAATCATGGTCTGTGGCAGAGCCAGTTAACCGGGCCCAGTATCCCCTCATCTTCCGAGGGAGAAATGAAGAAGGCAACTCACGCCCGCACAAGATGTGTGACTCCCTTGGCCGCAGGGGGAGGGAGACCGACCCGTCCTGTTGGCTGCCGGTATGCGGCATGACCTGACAGATCAAGCGCCGCCACCCAGGTAATCGGGTTTGCCGAGTTCGACGCCGTTGTGGCGCAGGATGTTGTAGGCCGTGGTTACGTGAAAGAAGAAGTTGGCCTTGGCCCAGGTCTCCAGATAGGGCGCGCCCTTCATGTTAATTTCGCGAGTGCCTGCCTTGAACGAGATGTCGCGGGTTTCCGCGCCCTTGAACTGTTCTGGCTTGAGTGATTCGAGGAAGGCGATTGTCCTGGCAATGCGGGCCTGCAATTCCTCGAAGGTCTTCTCATCATCGGGAAAGCTCGGATTGTCGGTGCCGGTGAGGCGCGCACCCGCTCCCTTGGCCGAATCCGTGGAAATCTGCACCTGGCGGGCCAGCGCCAGCATGTCGGGGTAAAGCCGCTGCGAAATCATCACGGCGGGATCAATCTTCCGGGCCAGGCAATGCGCCTCAGCCTTTTTCAGGATGGCTGACAGCGATTTCAGAAAATGCACGAATACGGGGACGGAAATATCAAACATGATCAGAGTTTCTCCTATCTGAGGTTGCCACAAAAGCGCTGAATGCGCCTGCATGCGTCTTCGAGAACATCAGTTCCCGTTGCATATGAAATCCGGAAAAAGGGCGACATGCCGAAGGCCGCGCCATGCACCGCCGCTACGCCTTCAGCGGCGAGAAGTTCGGTGACAAAATCCTCGTCGGTTTTGATGGCATTGCCTGAGGGGGCCAGCTTGCCGATGGCACCCGCGCAGGAAGGATAGACGTAGAACGCACCCTCCGGGGTGGCACAGGAGAGGCCCCTGGCCTGGTTGAGCATTGACACCACGAGATCGCGGCGGCCTTTGAACACCGTGTTGTTGGCGGCGATGAAATCCTGGGGGCCATTCAAGGCCTCAACCGCCGCCCACTGGGAGATGGATGACGGGTTTGATGTCGATTGCGATTGCAGCTTCGACATGGCCTTGATCAGAACCTCCGGCCCGGCTCCATAGCCAATGCGCCAGCCGGTCATGCAATAGGCTTTTGAGACCCCGTTCATGGTCAGGGTGCGGTGGTAGAGTCCGGGTTCGACCTGGGCTGGCGTGGTGAATTTAAAATCGTCATAGACCAGATGCTCATACATATCATCGGTGAGCAGCCAGACATGGGGGTGGCGCATCAGCACATCGGTGATGGCCTTGAGTTCGGCCCGCGAATACGCAGCCCCTGATGGATTGGACGGCGAATTGAGGATCAGCCACTTGGTCTTGGGTGTTATCGCCTGTTCCAAAACCTCGCCCCTGAGCTTGAAGCCATCCTCAAGCTGGCAGTCAACAAACACCGGAACCCCGCCCGCCAGCATTACAATATCGGGGTAGCTCACCCAATAGGGGGCGGGCACAATCACTTCATCTCCTGGATTAACGGTGGCCATCAGCGCATTAAAGAGGACTTGCTTTCCGCCTGTGCCAACAGAAACTTGCGAGGGCGTGTAAACCAGCCCGTTTTCGCGCTTGAATTTGGCGCAGATGGCTTGCTTGAGCTCCGGAATCCCGTCCACCGGGGTATAGCGCGTCTTGCCGGCGCGGATGGCGGCAACGCCAGCATCCTGGATATTGACGGGTGTATCAAAATCCGGCTCGCCTGCGGCCAGGCCGATTATGTCCCGCCCTTCCGCTTTCAGCACCATGGCCTTGGTGGAAATGGCAATGGTGGCCGAAGGCTGAATGCGGTTCAGCGCGTCAGATATGAAACCCATGGAAAAACCCTTATCGAATCCCGGCGCAGTCCTAGAGCCTTGGCAATGCGCTCGCAAGGCCTCATCATGGGGCATGGACACAAAACCCTTTCTCATCGTCGGCGGCGGCATCGCCGGGCTTGCCGCCAGCCTTGGCCTTGCCCGCGTCAACCAGACTTCGCGTCTTTTCGAGCAGGCGCCAAGTTTTGAGGAGGTGGGGGCAGGCCTGCAAATGTCGCCCAATGGGGTGCGGGCCCTGCAATGGCTGGGGGCATGGGACGCGGTTGAGCCCTTTTGCGTTTCACCATCCGAAATCCACATCCGCGATGGCCGCAGCGGGGCACTTCTGCAACGCATCTTGCTGGGCAAAGACTTCGAGGCCCGCTTTGGCGCACCCTACCGCGTGGCGCACCGGGCCGACCTCATGGCGGGGCTGGTCGAGCAAGCGAGGGCCAGCGATATGATCGAACTTAATACCGGAGCAGAAGGCATCTCCGCATTGATTGCGGAACCTGCAAGCCTCGGCTTCGCGGATGGCCGCCAGGAACAGGGCGCGGCAGTGATTGCGGCCGATGGTATCCACTCGCGACTGCGGCAAGAATTCTGGCCCGCGAGCGCTGCCCGCCATTATGGCCACGACATTCACCGGGCATTGATCCCATTCGCTTCTGTTCCAGCGGATATCGCCAGTGATTGCGTCACCCTCTGGCTCTGTCCCGGCGGCCATGTGGTTCACTATCCAGTGAGCAATTGGCGGCAATTCAATATTGTTGCGGCCACCGACAGCGGCGTCGACTGGCGTACAATTTTCGGTGCCACGGCACCCGAGTTGGCGGATTTGCTCGCCGTTCCCGAAACCTGGACTGACTGGGTGGCAGCCGACCTTGCGCCTCTCGCATCCTGGTCCAAAGGCAATCTGGTGTTGATGGGCGATGCAGCGCACGCCGCACTCCCCTATCTCGCACAGGGTACCGCCATGGCCCTGGAAGACGCCTGCGCACTCGCAACCAGCATTGCTTCTGAAGCTTCAACGCCCGAGGCCTTTCAGCGCTACCAATCCCTCCGCATCCCGCGCACAACCCTCATTCAGGACGACGCGCGCAGTCTGGCAAAACACTATCACGCCCGCGGCCTTGGCGCCCTGGCCAGAAACACTGCCATCAAACTGATGCAATCGGCCGGCATGATTGAAAAATATAACTGGATCTATGACTGGCAAGCGCCATCCTGAGCGATTGCAAAATGGAACCATCAACAAGGAGCGGAACATGCGCAATTTGATTGTTATTTCTTTCGCCGCAGCCCTCGCCATGTCGGGCACTGCGCTGGCTGCCGCAAGCGGCGGCAACAACAACAACAACAACGGGCCCTCACCCGCAGCATTGCTGTGCCCCGAGGGCCAGGTTGTCAAGATCGTGGTCGTCAACGGCAAGAAGAAGAAAAAATGCGTTCGGATTGAATCAGGCATCATTTCTGATGAGGAGCTTTATCAGCAGGCCCGCAGCCTCGCCAAGGAAGGCCATTATGAGTGGGCGCTCAAAGTTCTGGCCGTGATCCAGAATCAGGATGACCCCCGCGTCTTGAACTACACCGGCTACAGCCACCGCAAGGCTGGACGCCTTGAGATCGGCATCAGCTATTACCGCAAGGCGCTGGCCATCAACCCGAACTTCGTGCTGGCGCGGGAATATCTCGGCGAGGGTTATGTGGCCGCAGGCCGCATCGATCTGGCCAAAGCCGAACTCGCCGAAATAGCGCTGCGTTGCGGAACCACTTGCGAGGAATACAAGGACCTCGCGGCAGCGATCACCGGCGCGCATTGAGTTGGGGCGAAGAGCCCTCATCCGCCCTTCGGGCACCTTCTCCCGTTCGCCTTCGAATAGGAGAAGGTGGACTTATTTGGGCGACACCAACCACGCTACACTGCCCTGTCCCCAGTTTCCCAGCCCCAGTCTTTTCGCCAACGCGGGAACCAGGCGCTCAAATTCTTCTTCAATCTGCCAGGGTGGATTGATGATGATGAGGCCTGAGCCTGCAAGGCCGCCTTCCTTGAAGGACTCGCGCACCCGCATTTCGACCTTCAGTGTTCCGGGAATTCCCAGCTTAACCGCCCCATCGCCAATGCTGTCGGCCAGCCCGTCGGCCTTCACGGGATACCACAGCATGAAGCAACCGGAGGCAAAGCGTTTGATGCCTTCCGCCAACATCCGCAGCGCGCGTTTGGCTTCATCGCCTTGTTCATAGGGCGGATCAATCAGGACAAGCCCGCGCCGTTCCTTTGGGGGTAGATTGGCTTTGAGGCAAACTTCCGCATCAAGCCCGGTCACGGCCACGCGCAAATCCTGGCTCAGACATTCTTCGAGCAATCGTCTGTCCTCCGGGTGCAGCTCATTGGCGACCATCCGGTCACACTGGCGAAGAAGCTTCGCGGCAATCCACGGAGAACCGGGGTAGCGCATTGGTTGCAGCAACCGCCGCCACGGTGACAGCAGCGCCTCTATGTCAGCCGCAAAGGGCTCGGCCATCTTGCCCACGCCGCCCTGCCATTCCAGCGTCTTGCCCGCCTCGATGCCGCCGAGATCATAAAGGCCGATGCCGGCATGCGCATCGATCACGCGAAACGGCTTCTCCTTCTTCTTCAGATGCTCAAGGACGCGCGTCAGCACAATGTGCTTCAGCACATCGGCATGGTTTCCGGCATGATAAGCGTGGCGATAGTTCATGTGGCCAGCCCATGCCAGACTCGTGGCGCTTTGGCTATCCGCAGTCTATGAGACTGAAATGCACCCGGCCCGGCCCTCTTTCATCATCCTTGTCGCCATCAGCGCCATTGGTCCGCTGGCGCTCAATATCTTCATTCCGTCCATGCCCAGCCTGCAGGCGGAGTTCGGCATTTCCTATGGCTTTGTGCAGATCACGCTGACGCTCTATCTTCTCGGCATGGCGGCCTGCCAATTGCTTTATGGGCCGCTCTCAGACCGTTACGGCCGCCGACCCCTGCTGCTGATCGGCATGGTGACATTTGTGGTGGCCAGCGTTCTCGCCGCCATCGCCCCAACCATCGAGACCCTGATCGCCGCCCGGCTGCTGCAGGCCATCGGCGGGTCAGCCGGTATCGTTCTGGCCCGCACCATGGTGCGCGATGTCTATGACCGTGAGAAATCCGCAAGCGTCATTTCCTACATCACCATGGCCTTTGTTGTGGCTCCGATGATTGCGCCGATGCTGGGTGGCTTCATCCATGAATACGCAGGCTGGCGGGCGGATTTCTGGCTGCTGGCGGCGCTTGGCGCAATCGTGCTGGCCGCCTCGTGGTTCTGGCTGCCCGAAACCCACACGGAGCGCGGAGCCACCCAAACCAATCTCATCGAAGGTGCGGCGCACCTCTTCGCCATGCCGCGCTACCGGGGTTATACGATGACCCTGGCTTTCACATCGGCGGTGTTCTTCGCCTTCCTCGGTGGTGCTCCTCACATCATGGTCGATGTCCTCGGGCAAACGCCGATGCAATATGGCCTGTGGTTTTTCATTGTTTCGTTCGGCTACATGATCGGGAATTTTCTTTCCGGCCGATTCACGCAACGCGTTGGCATCGACCGCATGATCCTGATCGGCAATGGCATCACCCTGATCGGCGGCCTGCTCTGCCTCGCCGCCGCCATCAGCGGTTTCCTGACCGCCGCCACACTCTTCGTTCCCATGGCCTTCGCCGCACTGGGCAACGGCCTCACCATCCCCAACGGCACGGCAGGCGCCATCAGCGTCGACCCCCGGATCACAGGGGCAGCGGCCGGCTGGTCCGGTTTCATCCAAATGGCCTGCGGCGCCGCCGCCTCGCAACTGGTGGGATCATTGCAGGACGGCTGGCCGTTTGCGGTGTTCTGGTTCATGGCGGCGGCGAGCGTGCTGAGCCTGCTCACCCATCTCATATCAATTCAGCCGCCGCGTTGGCGAGCCTGAGCCGGATATTTTTTTGAGCAGCCAATCCAGCACGGCAAGCCTAGGCGACACCCAAAATAAGCGCTTCGTTTCCGTTTGCCAGTGGCCAGACACATAAGTGTTTTCTTGGGAGCGCGGGCGTCAAGAACGGCGACAGTCATTTTTCCGGACATCATCAGACGCAAACCTTACCCACAATCCCATTATAGTCAAACCAGCTTTGCGCTGCGCCTGCCACGCACTATATGTGGGCAATGGGACATTCACGCCAGGAAGGGGGATTCGCCGAGGCGCCGCAAGCGCCGCTGGAGGGGTATCCGATTCGCCCGGAAATGCAGGCGCTGCCGTTGTTCGCGCCTTACAAGCCACCCAAGCCGCCAAAATCGGAGGGTGGGCAACCGCTGAAGCTGGTGTCCGAATATGATCCCAAGGGCGACCAGCCGCGCGCCATTGCCGAGCTTGTCGCCGGCGCCAATGCCAATGAGCGCGACCAGGTGCTGCTCGGCGTCACCGGTTCGGGCAAGACCTTCACCATGGCCAAGATCATCGAGGCCACGCAGCGCCCGGCGCTGATCATGGCCCCCAACAAGACGCTGGCCGCGCAGCTTTATGGCGAGTTCGCTTCGTTCTTCCCGGAGAATGCGGTTGAGTATTTCGTCTCCTATTACGACTACTACACGCCCGAAGCTTATGTGCCGCGCAGCGACACCTATATCGAAAAGGAAAGCTCGATCAACGAGCAGATCGACCGCATGCGCCACTCCGCCACCCGCGCCTTGCTGGAGCGCGACGATGTGGTGGTTGTGGCCTCCGTGTCGTGCATCTATGGAATCGGCGATGTCGAAACTTATTCCGCCATGGCTTTTTCGATCAAAAAGGGCGAGCGCATTCCGCAGCGCCAGCTCATCGCTGATCTTGTCACCTTGCATTACAAGCGCAACGACCAGAATTTCGTGCGCGGCACGTTCCGCGTGCGCGGCGATACCATCGAGCTGTTCCCGTCGCATTTTGAAGACCGCGCCTGGCGCATTTCCCTGTTCGGCGACGAGGTTGAGGGCATCGCCGAATTTGATCCCCTCACTGGCCACAAAGCCGCTGAACTGGAGCAGGTGAAGGTCTATTCCAATTCGCATTATGTGACGCCCAAGCCCACGCTGGAACAGGCCGTTCACCGCATCAAGCATGATTTGAAACTCCGCCTCACCGAGTTCAATGCCGCAGGCCGCTTGCTCGAAGCCCAGCGCCTGGAGCAGCGCACCATGTTTGATATTGAAATGATGATGGCCACCGGCTCCTGCGCGGGCATTGAAAACTATTCGCGCTATCTCACCGGGAGAAAGCCCGGCGAGCCGCCGCCCACACTGTTTGAATATCTCCCCGACAACGCGCTGGTCTTCGTTGACGAAAGCCATGTCTCGATCCCGCAGATCGGCGGCATGTTCAAAGGTGACTTCAGCCGCAAGGCCACATTGGCCGAATTTGGCTTCCGCCTGCCCTCCTGCATCGACAACCGGCCCCTGCGCTTTGAGGAGTGGGACGCCATGCGCCCGCAAACCATCAGCGTTTCGGCGACACCGGGAACATGGGAAATGAACCAGACCGGCGGCGTTTTCGCCGAACAGGTGATTCGCCCCACCGGCCTCATCGATCCCCCCGTTGAAATCCGGCCCGTGAAAACCCAGGTTGATGACCTCATCGCTGAAGTGCGCGAGGTGGCGCTGAAAGGCTATCGCAGCCTCGTCACTGTTCTGACCAAGCGGATGGCCGAAGACCTGACCGAATATATGCATGAGCAGGGCATCCGGGTGCGCTACATGCACTCCGACATCGACACGCTGGAGCGCATTGAGATCATCCGTGATTTGCGACTGGGCGCTTTCGACGCGCTGATCGGCATCAACCTGCTGCGCGAGGGCCTCGACATCCCGGAATGCGCGCTGGTGGCGATCCTCGACGCCGACAAGGAGGGATTCCTGCGCTCGGAGACAAGCCTGATTCAGACCATCGGCCGCGCCGCCCGCAATGTCGATGGCAAGGTTATTCTGTATGCGGATCAAATCACCGGCTCAATGGAGCGCGCCATGGCCGAGACCAGCCGCCGGCGCGAAAAGCAGGAAGCCTATAATGTCGCCAACAACATCACGCCGCAAAGCATCAAGCGCAACATCTCCGACATTCTCCACTCCGTCTATGAGCGCGACCATGTCCGCGTCGACACCGGCTTTGCCGAGGACATGATCGGCCACAACCTCGAAAAGGTTCTGGCCGAAATGGAAAAGAAAATGCGCGAGGCGGCAGCCAACCTCGAATTCGAGGAAGCCGCAAGACTCCGCGACGAGGTCAAGCGCCTCAAAGCCGTGGAACTCGCGGTCATGGACGACCCCAACATCCGCCAATCCAACATCCAGGACGCCACCGCCGCCTGGCCCCAGCCCAAACCCCGCGCCAGCTCAAAAGGCGGCAAGCCGGGGACGCGGACCATGGGCGGGAGGAAGGGGAGGTGATGTTCTTGCGGGCCATGAGATTCCTTCGCCAGCATTGGTTCAAATTTGTTGCCCCAAGTTTGAGGCCTCATACTCCCAGCCCTCACCCAGAGGAGCGAGCCCGTAGCTACGCCTCGAAGGGCCAACGCCGCTGAACTTGTCGCCGTCCTTCGCCGTTTGCATTCTATACAATTATATATATAATTGCATGGCCGTCCGGTTAAACGGAGAAGTTTGTCGGGATAAACATTGTTATTCAGTAAGTTAATGTCCGTTTTTCTTGGTGTCGATTTGAACTCAAAGTGATCCTTTTTTCGGTAATTTCCCCGTTTCTTGCAAATTGGGGAATCACCATGAACACAGGCCGGACATTATTCTCACAGTTAATGGATTTCATTCCGTGGACAAGTTTTGACCGCATCGTTGCCAAATATGACGGCGATGGCCGCGTTCGAACTCTTCGGTGCACGGAGCAATTTCGCGTCATGGCTTTTGCCCAGATAACTTATCGCGAGAGCCTGCGCGACATCGAAGCCTGTCTTGGAGCGCAGCCTGAAAAACTGTACGGCATGGGACTGCGCGGTCCCGTCGCAAAGTCGACGCTGGCCGACGCCAACGAACTTCGCGACTGGCGCATCTGGTCTGATCTTGCGGCGGTCCTGACAAAGCGGGCCCGCAAGCTTTATCTGAAAGACGATATCGGCCTTGAGCTCTCCAACACTGCGTATGCGCTCGACAGCACAACCATCGACTTGTGCCTCTCACTGTTTCCGTGGGCAGATTTCCGCTCGACCAAGGCCGCAGTGAAAATGCATACACTGCTTGACCTGCGCGGGCCAATCCCCAGTTTTATCCATATTTCAAACGGCAAAATGGGGGATGCCAAGGCTTTGGATCTGATCGTTCCGGAGG
>JANOTU010000318.1:0-1855 GCA_031416515.1 Hyphomicrobiales bacterium | reverse complement strand
CTATCTGTTCCAGGGTTCGATCCGCGACAATCTGCTTTATGGCCTCAAGCATGCGCCGCTGCGGCCCCCTGTTTATGAACAATCAGCTGTCGCCACGCGCAATTGGGAGGTTGAGGAAGCACGGAAATCCGGCAATCCGTCGCTGGACATCCGGGGCGACTGGGTGGACTACCGCGCGGCTGGTGTTGCGGGGCCGGAAGACTTGCCAGATTCCATCCTTCCCGTTCTCAATCTATTGCTCATTGCCGACGACATTGTCGATCTCGGGATGCGCTCCATCATCGATCCTGCGGACCATCCAGCCCTGGCCCGCCGGATTGTCGATCTGCGCAAAGCCTTTCGTAAACGGTTGGAGGCGGAAAATCTCGGCGAAGTGGTCGTTGCCTTCGAGCCGTCCAAATACAATCAAGAAGCAACGTTGCGCCAGAACCTGCTGTTTGGCGCGGCAACCGGACCTGCCTTCGCCGATGCCACGCTGGCATCGAACGCATATTTCCGCAGTGTGCTTGAAAAATCCGAACTCAGCCAGGAATTTTACAACATGGGCCTGGAGATCGCTTCCAACGTTGTTGATCTCTTTGGCGACCTGCCGCCTGATCATCCCTTTTTCCACAACCTCACCTTCATGGCGCCTGCTGAAATTCCAACCTATCAGGCCCTGCTCAACCGGTTGCAGGGGCGCGGAATGGAAGCCGCATCGGAAGCCGACAGCGCCCGCATCATCACCCTGACTTTCACCTATGTCGAACCCCGGCACCGCTTCGGCATTCTTGACGAGGCCCTCATGGCGCGCATTGTGCAGGCGCGGCACATGTTTCTGGACAACCTTCCAGCAGAACTTGCGGGCAGTTTTTCGCCCTATGATCCTGAAACCTACAATGATGCCGCAAGTCTCATTGATAATGTGCTGCTGGGGCGCATCCGCCACCAGCACGCAGATGCCGCCGAGCATATTCGCGTCATCGTCCGCGATATTCTGGATCAACTTGGGCTGCATGATGATGTCATCAACATCGGCCTTGACTTCAATGTGGGCGTAGGCGGCCGCAGCCTCACTGTTGGTCAGCGGCAGAAAATCAGCCTTGCCCGCGCCCTGCTCAAGCGTGCTGACTACCTCATCATGAACCGGGCGCTTTCAGCCCTCGACAACCAGGCGCAAAAAACCATCATCCAGAACGTGATTGCCTGGGCGCGGGGGATCAGCCATCAACCCTCGATTATTTCGGTGCTGACAACGCCTGCTCTATCAGTCATGTTTGACCGTGTGATCGTATTTGACCGCGGCGTGACAGTCGGGGATGGGACTTACGCCAAGCTTGTCGTAGAAAATGATGCATTCAAGAAACTATTAGTGTAAGAAATCTTGCCATGTCACTGAAAGATGAAGTTGAACTGCTGCGGCGTGTACCGCTATTCGCCGATGTCTCGCCGGCCAAGCTCAAATTGCTGGCCTTTACTTCAGATAGGGTCAGCTTTCCCGCCGACAAGATTCTGTTCAACCAGGGCGATGAGGGCGATGCCGCCTATGTGATCCTGTCAGGATCTGCCGATATCCTGATCGATTCAACCAGCGGCCCCATCAAGATCAGCAATGTCGGCGAGAATTCGATTGTCGGCGAGATCGCCATCCTCTGCGACATGGTGCGCACCGCCACAATAAGAACCGCAACCCCGGTTGACGCCCTCCGCATCCGCAAAGAGGATTTCATGAAACTCCTCACCGAGTTCCCCGAGATGGCCATCGAAATCATGCGCGTCCTCGCCGACCGCCTCAATAAAACCAACATCGCCCTGACAGAAGCCAAAAACCAGTTACGGCAACTGGGGAAGTAACTAGCCCCGGCCAAACCTGTAA
>JANOTU010000317.1:0-4263 GCA_031416515.1 Hyphomicrobiales bacterium | reverse complement strand
AGACGGTGTTATCGCGTGATGATGGAAGTTTTGGTGATCGCTGGATGTCAGTGACTGATGACTTGGAGTCCGTTGTTGGCCCTTCTGAGAAGTCGCCCGCCGAGTTGTCTATGTCTGTTTCGAGACATTAAGCTGACGCAATAGTCGAAAAAGTAGTATGACAGGGATCGACCTTAGAGTTGGGGTCCTGTCATTCAATTGTATCGGGAAATTTAGCAAATCTACTCTCACTAAAAAATCCGGCTCTTCGGGGAATCGAGTGGGTGGTTTTGCAGGAAAAAAGGTGCTTTGGGAGTGGCAAGGGTGGTGCGCGGCATCTCCACCTCCAGATCAATCTTCGCCGCCAGGGCCTAGCGCAATTGCTTCGGCCAGGGGCAGGGCAGGGAATGCCATGTAGTAGGTCGTATACGCCACCAGCAAAATGAGGCTGCGCAAGATGAGCCCGCCCATGTTGGGTGACCACAAACGGCGCAACCCCGCTTCAAAATGCACCAGCACACACAATATGGGCAGCGCCACGATGCACCGAATGGCCATGGCCTGCGTCACCGCATAATCGCCGCTGATCCCCTTGATGATGGCATCCTGCACCGAGAAAATCATGATGCCGGCAACCAGTGAGATCATGCCGACGAGATTGCGGTTCATGGTGCTGCTCGCAGAATCCGCTCACGGTGAAAAATGTAAAGCCCCGAGCCGACGATCAAGGCAGCCCCGCCCCACGTCCACATATCCGGCCAGTCCCCCCAGATTAAAAGACCAAAAAGCGTAGCCCAGATCAGCGATGAATAGGAGAAGGGGGCAAGCACGGAAGCCGGTGCGGCACTCATGGCCTTGATCAGGCAATAATGCCCGGCCCCGCCAGCAACCCCGGAGGCCACCAGCAAAACCCATGAGAACACATCCGGCCAGGCCCAGAACCAAGGGACAATGGCGCTGGTGACAATGGCGCCAGCCGTGGCCGTATAAAGCAGCGAGGTGAGCGGATCGTCGCCCCGCACTTTCCGCGTCACAATCTGGTAATTGGCATTGAACAGCGCCGCGCCAAGAAGAAACAAAATCCCGGACCCCGTTCCGCCGAACCCCTCCGACCATGGCTGCACCACAATCACCGCCCCCGCAAAACCAATGCCGACCCCGAACCAGCGGCGAACCCCAACCTTCTCGCCCAGCATGGGAATGGACAATATGGTGATCAGCAGCGGGCTGGTGAACATGATGGTCGTGGCCGTGGCCAGGGGGGTCTCGCGAATGCCTGCATTGAACAGCCCCGTTGTGGTCATCAGCAAAACCGAGCGCAACATCTGCAAACGCGGCGCGGCACTCACCGACAGGGCAGGCAGTCGTCGCCCGCACAGCATCACCGCAACAATGGTGGCAAAGAAAAACCGCCCCCACGTCACCTGCACCAGCGGCAATACCTCCAGCAAATGCTTCATCACCGCGTCAAGGGCGATGAAACAAAACATCGTAGCCAGCATCCAGAGGATGCCGCGAGTGCGGTTTTCGGTGGTCATGGGGGAGCTTTAGCCAGTCGCTGGCGAATCTCCAACCAACGAAAAGGCCGCATGGGTTCAGGCTTTGGTTTACATCTTCTTCATAAGTTCAACGTGTGCTCGAAACTCTCAACCCCAGCCTGCGAGCCAAGGCCCGTTGCGTTCAGCGCCGATGTGGCTTGGGCGAAGCGCACCAGGGTTGCTTGTCGCCCAACGGGCGGGCGTTGGGCTTCATGCCAGTTTCTTCCAGCCGCTATGCGAGGTCCGTGGCAAGCCCGGTTGTTGGGCCTATGCTGCGCATCATCACTCTACTGGTGCAATCGGATACATTTGCGCGTATACAAGACAATAAGTATTGGAAAGCCAGATTTACATGTCATCCATCAGCCTGCACAAAATCACCAAATCCTGGGACAATTTTATTGGGGTCGATGCCATCGACCTTGAAATCAGGGACAAGGAATTCATGGTGTTCCTCGGCCCGTCGGGCTGCGGCAAGACCACCACCATGCGCATGATCGCCGGCCTTGAGGAGCCAACTTCCGGCGACATCCGGGTGGACGGCGAGTTGATCAACGATGTCGATGCCCGGGACCGCGATGTGGCCATGGTGTTTCAGTCCTACGCGCTTTATCCCAACATGACGATCCACGAGAACATCCGCTTTCCCTTGCGCATGCGCGGCGTCCCCAAGGCCGATCACGACCGGCTGGTGCGCGAGGCCGCTGACATGGTGGAGCTAGGCGAATTCCTGCACCGCAAACCCGCAGCCCTGTCCGGCGGCCAGCGCCAGCGCGCCGCATTGGCCCGCGCCGTGGTTCGCCACCCACGCATTTTTCTGATGGACGAGCCGCTGTCCAATCTTGATGCCAGGCTCCGCCTCACCATGCGCGGGCAACTCAAACACATCCAGCGCAAGCTGCAGACCACCACCGTATATGTTACTCATGACCAGGTCGAGGCCATGACGCTGGCCGACCGAATCGCCATCATGGACAAGGGCCGCATCCAGCAGCTTGGCACCCCGGATGAAGTCTACAACAATCCCGCCAACATCTTCGTAGCCAGCTTCATTGGTTCGCCGCCCATGAACCTGATCAAGGGCGCCCTGGTGAACGGCACTTTTGTGGGGCCAGACACCCGCGTTGAAGGCGTTGGCAAAGGCAGCCACAAATCAATCGTGCTTGGCGTTCGGCCCGAAGACATGGAGATCACCACCACGGGTCATCTCACCTCGAATCTCTACTCCCTTGAACCCACCGGCGACATGACCCTGGTCACAGCCTGGGCCGGCGACCAACTCGTCGTCGTCAAAGGCCCCCGCGACTTCCGCCAAGCGGTGGACACGCCAATCTCCTTCAACTTCCTGAAAGACCGCGCCTATCTGTTTGACGGCGAAACAGGCGCGCGCGTATAGCTGCTTCAGGCGCGCCTTTCATCGAGGCTCCAGGGCCCAGCTCCTTGCGCCGCAAAATACAGGAACACGAAGCAATAGAGAATCGCCAGTTCGCCGCCATTGATGATGGGATAGAAACCTGCCGGAGCATGAAACATGAAATAGGCCACCGCCATCATGCCCGAAAGGACTAACGCGGTGACGCGGGTGAAGAGCCCGAGGACGATGAGGACGCCGCCGACGATTTCCAACAACCCGCCAATGCCAATCAACGAGGCCAGAGGAACGCCGTCCTCGAACATTTCGACATAAGGCCATAGCAGGTGTTTGGCTGTTCCATGGGCCAGGAACAAAAAGCCAGTGACGATGCGGAGAATCGAAAGGATTGGGCCTGACCAGGTAGATGGAATAATGTTGATGTTCACGAAAGTCTCCTCATCAGGGTTGATATGTAACTTACAAATATACACAAACATATATGCGACGATTTGACATTAGCTAAGTAGTTAGCTAAGCAATCCTCATGAACGTTGTCACTATCCACAAGGCCAAAACCGAACTCTCCAAACTCCTCAAGCGGGTTGAGGCGGGGGAGGAGATCGTTATTGCGCGGGGTAGCAAGCAGATTGCGAAGCTTTCGCCAATGGAGGCAGGGCCAGCGAAATCCCGTGGATACGGTGCCTGGAAGGGAGAGTTCACGCTGCCCGACAGTTTCTTTGACTCGCTTCCCGATGATGAGCTGGATGCTTGGGAAGGCAAGTATGGACTTGATCCTTGATACCCACGTGCTGCTGTGGATGCTGCTGGCGGACAAGCGGCTGGGTGAGAGGCAAAAGCAAGTTCTGGAAAACAGAGCCAACCGCCTCCATGTGAGCGCTGTCTCAGCCTTCGAGATTGCCACCAAAGTCCGCATCGGCAAACTGCCAGAAGCGCAGGGAATCTCGCGAAATTTCGCGCTCATCAAGCGGGAGTTTGACTACCACGAACTTGGCCTGACCCACGCCCACGCCCTGCGCGGCGGCCAGATGGACAGCCCCCACCGCGACCCCTTCGACCGCGTGCTGGCGGCGCAGTCGCTGGTCGAAAACTTTCCACTGGTAACCAGCGATCCCGCGTTCAAGGAATTTGGGGTGGAGACGGTGTGGTGACTGCAAGTCCTCTGGCTTGAGTCATGTTTGCTTCGCCTTGCTCACTTCGCTCCGCCAAGGCGCGAAGCGCCAGCGCCTCAAATTTGCCAGGTGTCTCTTGCCGGGTGGCGCTATAAGCCATAATACTTGGCAGCCCAGGAACTTCCGCAATCCAGCGGCCATCATTTTCAAGTTCAGTTTCCAGCGAGCGACTGAGGTGGCCCCAAGAAACTGGACAGGTTGG
>JANOTU010000316.1:0-9712 GCA_031416515.1 Hyphomicrobiales bacterium | reverse complement strand
TAACGATGCGCTCCAGGTCCGCGAGCAGTGTCACATCGCGCTTGCTGAGTGGCCACGGCCCGCCACCTCTGCGGCGAACCTGACCCGGCTCCAGCCGTGGCGCATCAAGGTCCTTCAGTCCGCGCAAGATGGTGCTGCGCGCCAGCCCGGTAACCTCCGCCACGCCTGCCAACCCGCCCCAACCGGCAACGCGCGTCTCGCTCGCGGCAAACAACCGCCGTCCAAGCTCGTCGCGCTTCGAGCCGTCCAGTTCCCACCTTCGCCGAATCGCTTGAATGTCAGCCATCCACGAACTAGTAACCTCATCCACGACCCAGCGGAATCCAGCAGCCATGAGTCACATTGCCGCAGCGCTAAAATTGGCAAATCGATTCACTTATTGTTGGGGGTCGCCTAAGCATACACTTTCTTGGCGTCCAACCGGGAGGCGGGTCTCGGCCGCCCTGGTTCCACCGTTCCAGGACGGGGACAGGAAAAGCGTAAACAATGCGACGATCCAGAACGCAAACAACCTGACCATGTCGTCCCAATCCGTGATCATCATGGACAGGACGACCGGCTCACTCCACCACGGAAACGGCATGCACCTTGCGGGCATCCGTCAGTTCATAGAAAATGTTCTGGTCAATCATGACACTGTAGCACGTCGGTTGTTTTTCGCCTTTGCCGACCGAGCAGGCCTTTCCGTCTGCGAACGATATCGTGCGCTTGACCTTGCCGCGGTTCTTGCCGTCATGAATATAATCACCGGTGATGCGCTTTTTCTTCCAGTCCCAGACCAGCCGCGCGATAATCGGCGCATCCGCGTCATATATCACGACATTTGCCGGCTTGCCGTTCGACAACGCCGCCAGACTTTCGGCGGTTGCCTTCACCGCGCCCGCCGGCGGGTTCATTGGCGCAACGGAAAGAAATGCGTTTTGAGACGGCACGGCCCCCCTTGGCATCCACCTCATAGATGTCAGCATCGGACACATGGACCGAAACGCAGATTTTTTTGGCGTCATCAGGCTTGTAGCAAAACCGGTCTTCCTTGATCTCGATGGGGGCCTTGAACAGTCCCTTGTCCTTGCCGTCCCACACATAGAAGCCCCAGGCGCGCTTCCTGTCGAAGTCATAAAACGTGCTTCCCGTGAGCGTGACTTTCTTGGTGTAGTTGATGAAAGCCGCCTGCTTGCCGTGATAGAGAGCGACAATTTCCTGGCCGGTGAGCTTCTTTGCATCGACCGGAAGCACGGGGGCCTGGGCAAAGGCCACTGTGGTTGAAACGACACATGCGGCGAGCGCTGCTCGTATCCGTAATTTCATGAGGTTCTCCTGGGTTGCAGGTGCTTTGCGAAATGCCATCAAATAACACCCTGGGGCGGTGCAAGTCTGTGAAAAATCTCACAAGTAACACTATATCCGCCACGCCTGACTGCCCGCATCCCGCCCTGGCTTGAAAGGCTTTGGCGGCACAGCCGACGCCGCTCGCTGCTTGCGCTCAACACCGCCTCAAGGCCCTCTTCCACCAGCTGCCTGCGCACCCGGTAAAGCATCGATGCGCTGGTTTCCGGAGCATCGATATTCCGGCTGTCGCTCAACCCTTCACCGGCTTCCGAGAAATCGGCCTTCAACCATATCCGCGCCCTCAGCAGCCTTCACGCCTGGCTTATATCCCCTCCCGATCAGCGCTCATCCGCGCTCAACCGCATCACAAACCGTTTTACCGAAATTTCCCTCGCAGCCATGTTTCCCTCAGCCATCGGTACTTCTACAAAAGAGAATCACAAAATCGTTTCAAATGGGGTGACGCGAGCGACTGGGCTCCGCAGCCGGCAATTGGGCCGCAAGCTGTGGCAGGACGATTACCGGCAGGACCGCGGCCAGAAGCCGACAATCGCCCGCATGATCCTGAAACAGGAGAACGAGAAGCCTGTGGACGAGAGCCTCGCGGCGTTGTGCAGTTCAGCGTCATTCGGCGCGTCGGTGATGGCGAGTTCATCCAGCATGCCGCGGGATATGGGGATGCCTCAGAGCGCTGCCAAGGCCTGCTCGATATCGGCGATCAGATCATCAACATGTTCGATGCCGATGGAGAAGCGCACCAGATTGTCGGGCACGCTGCTGGCCGGGCCTTCCACCGTCTTGCGGTGCTCGACCAGGCTTTCCACCCCGCCCAGGGAGGTGGCGGGAACGATCACCTTGAATCTGGTGCAGAGCATCCTGGCGTCGTTGAAGCTGCCCTTCACCAGAAATGACATCATGCCGCCAAAGCCGTCGGTCATCTGGCGCGCGGCGATGGGGTTGGGGCTGAGGCCGGGATAGAGAACGCGCTCGATTTTCGGATGTTTCTCGAAATGCCTCGCAATGATCATGGCATTGCTTGAGGCCTGACGGTAACGCACAAACAGGGTGCGGAGGCCGCGCATGAGGAGCCAGCATTCCAGGGGTGGGAGGGCTGAACCCAGCTGCGCGCGAAGGTCCGCGACTTGTTTCCAGCGCGCGGTTTTTCCGCCTGTTACCAAAACGCCGGCCAGCACATCGGAATGGCCATTGAGATACTTTGTTGCAGAATGGAAAACCATGTCAGCGCCCAGTTTCAGGGGCCTTGTGGTGACGGCGGCGGTGGCGGTGGCATCGACGACGAAGATGGCGCCTGCATCATGCGCGGACTTTGCGGTGGCTTCGATGTCGATCACCTCCCAGGTTGGATTGACCGGAGTTTCGATCCAGACGAGATCGGTTTTGCCCTTGCGCAGGCTGGCTGCGAGGTTTGCCGGATCGCACAGGGTGAGTTCAATGCGGTCCAGGCTGGCGAGGCGTTTCAGCCAATCGCGGGTGCCGTAATACATGACCTCCAGGGCCACGACATGGGCGCCCTGCGGAATGGTTTCCATGAGCGTGGTGATCGCCGCCATGCCAGAAGCGAAGAGCAAGGCCTCAGTCCCCTGCTCCAGCGCCGCAATGGCTTCTTCCGCCGCCCACAGATTGGGGCTGCCATTGCGCTGGTAATTCTCCTTCAGCTTCGGCGTGTAGGTTTCATCGCGGGCATAGGTGGTCGAGGTGTAGATGGGCGGCGCCACGGCGCCGGTTGCCGGATCAGTGGAGCGAAGGCCATGGGCAGCGATGGTCTCGGGCCGCAAGTTTGAATTAGACATGCTGGCCGCCATTGATGTGAAGTTCAGCGCCGGTCACATAGCTGGAACTGTCTGTACACAGAAAATAAATCGCCTTGGCCACTTCTTCGGGCTGACCAAGGCGGCGCTGCGGAATGCGGGGAATGATTTTCTCAGTGCCCGGCGACAGGATCGCGGTCTCGATCTCGCCCGGAGAAATCGCATTGACGCGCACCCCATGCGGCCCGAAATCCGCCGCCATCTCGCGCGTCAGAGCGGCGAGCGCGGCCTTGGACGTTGAATAGGCCGCGCCGGCAAAGGGATGAACCCGCGAGCCAGCAATGGAGGTGACATTCACCACCGCCCCTTTGGCGGCCACCAATTCATCCATAAGGCCTCGCGCCAGCATCACCGGAGCAAAGAAATTGATCTGGAAAACAGTCTTCCAATCTTCCTCGCTGGTCTCCAGCGTGTTGAGCCGCCCTCCTCCGGGCTTCTTCGGGCTGATGGCGGCGTTGTTGACCAGCGCATGCAGCTTTGAGCCTTGCGCTTTCAGTTTTTCTTTCATCAGCGCGATCGCCGCATGGGTGTCGGCGGAAGATGCGAGATCAACCGTGATGTGATCCTCCGGCCCCGCATCCCACGGGCAATCCTCGGGGAAAGGGTGCCTGGAACAAGTGATGACGCGAAATCCCGAACTGGAAAACCGCTTCACCGTCGCGTGGCCAATACCGCGCGAGGCCCCGGTGAGGATCAGGGTTTTTCGTTCGGAGTCGGGGGATTGGCTCATGCGTCTTCCTTGAGCCGCCCGCTGGCATAGCGGTGCAGGATGGATGAAACCAGGGTCTGATAGGGAATGCCCTGTTCCAGCGCCATCACCTTGATGCGGGTGATGTCGCGCTCCTGCACCCGCACCGTGATCGGCTTCTTCCTCAGCGTATTGCGCGCAATCTGCTGCAACTCTTTAACTCTCGCAGGCAGGTCTGGCACACTGCGGTATTCGCCACGCTTGAACGCCTCGATGTCGTCTTGCTCTTCATCATCAATGTAGGGTGGATCATAACCAAGCTGTTTCTTAGTTTTCATTTGGCACCTTGTATTTTTTCTGCAGTTCCCGGTTCGGATAGATGGTCTTCAGGAACATCCCGTCACCATCCATCACATATGGCACAGAGCAGATATATCCTTCGAGTTCCACCACAAGTATTCTCTGGTTCCGGCGGGTGGGATGAGCAAAATCATCAAGCACCTGCTTGTCTTCAATGGCTGTCGCAACGGCCTCAAACGTTAGTTTGCGCTGATCTTTCAGCAATTGGTTTTTCTCGTCGCTCCACCAGATTTCCGGCTTTCTCATTCGGCAGAGTTAATGCAACTCTGCATGAATTGTCAATACATTCGATATCTAATGTCATTTATGGATAAAGTTTCGTCTTGTCCCAGCCGCCGCTCTGCAAACTTTCAAACCTCACACGGTCGTGCAGCCTGAAGGGGCGGTCGTGCCAGAATTCGATTGTCGAGGGTTTTACCCGGAAGCCGGACCAGTGAGGCGGGCGCGGGACTTCGCCGAGGGCATATCTGGCGGCGTATTTGGCGACGGCTTTTTCCAGGGCGAAGCGGCTTTCGAGGGGCCGTGATTGGCTTGAGGCCCAGGCGCCGATGCGGCTGTCGCGGGGGCGGGAGGCGAAATAGGCATCGGCTTCGGCATCGGCAACTTTTTCGACCGCCCCGCGAATGCGGACCTGGCGGCGCAGGGATTTCCAGTGGAACCCCAGGGCGGCTTTCATGGAACTCAGGATTTCCTGACCCTTCTGGCTTTCGAAGTTTGTGTAAAAGACAAACCCCTGCTCATCAAAGCTCTTGAGCAAGACCATGCGGACGTTTGGCAGGCCATCCGAATCGACAGTGGCCAACGCCACGGCGTTGGGGTCGTTGGCTTCGGCGGCTTCGGCCTCATTCAGCCATTCGGCAAAAAGGGCGAAAGGGTCGGTGCGCTCGGTGAAGCCCCGGGATGCGGTCAAGGTTGCAAGCTCACTCATGCCGCAGCGCCCTCAATGCGGAACGCAGTGAAAGCGCGGAACACAACGTCTCGGGGCGCTACAAACACCCGGTCGATAACAAATTCCTGCATGGCTCATATTCTCCTTAATTCCAGTATAACCCCGGCCTCTTTCTTTTGCACGGCGACTGTGCGACAAGGCAGCAATTATGGTGGCCCCTGTGGCAACACCAGGACTGTAGGGATATAATGAGTGAAAACAAGGGTTTGATGGCCGGTAAACGCGGCCTCATCATGGGTGTGGCCAATAGCCGGTCGATTGCATGGGGGATTGCGAAGGCTTGTGCCGCCCACGGCGCCGAACTTGCCTTTACCTATCAGGGGGACGCTCTGAAAAAGCGCGTTGTGCCGTTGGCCGCTGAAATTGGTTCTACAATTGTCGTGCCCTGTGATGTCACCGACATGGCTTCGGTGGATGCAACCTTTGCTGCCATTGAGAAGGCTTGGGGCAAGTTGGACTTTGTGGTTCACGCCATTGCGTTTTCGGACAAGGATGAGCTCACCGGCCGCTATGTGGATACCAGCGCTGAGAACTTCACCAAGACCATGTTCATCTCCTGCTACAGCTTCACCGCAATTGCCCAGCGCGCCGAAAAGCTGATGACGGACGGCGGCTCGCTGCTGACGCTGACCTATTACGGCGCAGAAAAATGGATGCCGCATTACAATGTTATGGGCGTGGCCAAGGCTGCCCTTGAGGCTTCGGTGCGCTATATGGCGGCTGATCTCGGCCCCAAGAATATTCGTGTCAATGCCATATCGGCCGGCCCAATCAAAACGCTGGCAGCTTCGGGGATTGGCGATTTCCGCTATATTCTGAAATGGAATGAATACAATTCGCCGCTGCGGCGCACCGTGACCACCGAGGAAGTGGGCGACAGCGGCTTTTATCTGCTCTCGGATTTGAGCCGGGGCGTGACCGGTGAAATTCACCATGTGGATTCAGGCTATCATATCGTCGGCATGAAAAATCCGACCGCCCCAGACATGTCGGTGAACGGTCACAGTGACTGAGCGCCCGCCCCTCTATTTCATCCGCCACGGTGAGACCGAATGGAACAGGCAGGGCCTGATCCAGGGCTGGGTTGACATTCCGCTGAATGACACGGGCCATGTGCAAGCCAAAGCCATTGGCAAGGCTTTGGCAGCGCTTCCCGAATTGGCGTCGGGATTTCGGTTCATCGCCAGCCCGCTGGAGCGCACGCGCCAGACCATGGGCCATATCGCCTCGGCGCTGTCACTTGCTGACCATCATGTTTCGATTGAACCATCGGTGAAGGAACTGGGCTTTGGCGAATGGGAGGGCAAGCCCTTCTGGGAACTGAAAGCCTCGCCGGTTTACCCCGCCGATGCTGAAAGCCGGTACGCCTGGCGGCCACGCGGTGGCGAGTCATACGAAGACGGCCACCAGCGCCTGCGCCATTGGATGGATGCTTTGACTGAACCCGCCGTCATCGTAGCGCATGGCGCCATTGGGCGCTGTATCGTCGGCCGCCTCACCAATCTTGATCGCGCGGCCATCGTCAAACACGCCATGCCCCAGGGAAAATATTGCCGCATTCATGAAGGCCGCGCCGAGTGGTTTGACGCCATGGCGATAGCGGCGTAGGTCAACACCCATGTCACACAACAGTTTTGGCCATTTGTTCCGCATGACCACCTTTGGCGAAAGCCACGGGCCAGCCCTGGGCTGCATTGTCGACGGCTGCCCACCCGGCATTGCGCTGACTGAAGCCGACATCCAGATTTTCCTCGACAAGCGCCGCCCCGGCCAATCGCGTTTCACCACCCAGCGCCAGGAGCCCGATCAGGTGAAGATCATGTCCGGCGTATTTGAGGATGACCGCACCGGTGGTCCAGTGACCACGGGCACGCCGATCATGCTGATGATCGAGAATGTCGATCAGCGCTCCAAGGACTACGCAGAAATCCGCGACAAGTTCCGGCCCGGCCATGCCGATTGGACCTATCAGGCGAAATACGGCCTCCGCGATTACCGCGGCGGCGGGCGCTCCTCGGCGCGCGAGACCGCGGCGCGCGTGGCGGCGGGCGCGGTTGCCCGCAAGATCATTCCGGGTGTGAAGATCAGGGGCAGCCTCGTGCAGATGGGGCCCCACAAGATTGACCGGACCAACTGGGACTATGCGCAGGTTGACCAAAATCCTTTCTTCTGCCCCGATGCGAAAGCCGCATTGCAGTGGGAGAGCTATCTTGACGCCGTGCGCAAATCCGGTTCCTCCTGCGGGGCCATTATCGAGGTGACGGCCACCGGCGTTCCCGCCGGCTGGGGCGCGCCCGTTTACGGCAAGCTCGATCAGGATATTGCTTCTGCCATGATGAGCATCAATGCGGTCAAGGGTGTGGAAATTGGTTCGGGATTTGCGGCTGCGGCGTTTTCCGGAGAAGAAAACGCTGATGAAATCCGCATGCGCCACGGCAAGCCCGAGTTCACCTCAAACCACGCCGGCGGCATACTCGGCGGCATTTCTTCAGGCCAGGATATTGTGGTGCGCTTTGCGGTGAAGCCCACATCGTCCATCCTGAGCGCCCGCAAGACTGTAACCAAATCTGGCGACGATACCGACATCATCACCAAGGGCCGTCATGACCCGTGTGTTGGCATCCGCGCCGTGCCGGTTGGCGAAGCCATGCTGGCGCTGGTGCTGGCCGATCATTATCTGCGCCACCGCGGACAAGTGGGTTGATGATTTAAATGGCCGCATCTGAGTTCCTGTCCGCAACGCTCACCGCGCGGCGCTTTGTGATATGCCTCGGCCTGTTCTTTGCCGCCGCGATCGGCTTCAAATACGCCTATTCATATGATGGCACCCTGCTCGATCCCGACAGTTGGTGGCACATCAAGACCGGCGCCGACATCATGGCGGCGGGCTAGCTGCCGGTCACCGACAGTTTCTCGCACAGTTTTTTCGGCAAGCCCTGGATTGCCAAGGAGTGGCTGTCGCAAATCATCATCGCGCTGGCTTATGCCGCGAGCGGATGGAACGGTGTTGCCCTGCTTGCGGCGCTGGCGGCGACGGCAACAGCGTACGCTTTTTATTGTTCCCTGGCAGCGGCCTTGCGCCCACATCTCGCGGTGATCATCGCCGTGTGCAGTGTCACCTTGGCCAGCAATGTTTTCGTGGCCAGGCCGCACATGCTGGCGATGGTTGTTGTGGTTGTCTGGACCACACTCCTGTTTCGCGCCGCAGATGCGCTGAAGCCGCCGCGCTTGATCTGGCTGGCGCTTCTGGTCCTGTGGAGCAACCTCCACAGCAGCTTCACGCTTGGCATGGTCATTGCCGGATTTGCGGCCCTGCATATGGCCGAGCAAACCCGCTTGCGCGACAGAGCGCTTCTCGCGCGCTGGGCGATTTTCCTGCTGCTCTGCCCGCTCGCTGCCCTCATCCATCCCTATACTTATGAGCCATTCCGCATCAGCCTGGAAATGATGAGGGGCAATGAGGCAACCGCATTCATCCTTGAATGGCAGCCATTCAACGCCCAGACTGACAAGCTTTACGAATATTTCCTGCTCATTTGCCTGTTCGCGCTGCTCAAACTGCGGTTGGAACTCAGCTGGAGCAAGATAGCGTTCATCCTGTTCACGCTGCACATGTTCCTGACCCACGGCCGCTTCTCCTATGTCTTTTTTCTGCTGGCGCCAATTGCCATCGCTGCCGATCTGGCGCGGCAGTATCCGCGCATTTCCGCCGAAACCTGGAAGCTCCAGGCCCGCGACCGGATTGAAAATTTTGTGGCCAAACGATTTGCGCCCCTGGTGACGGCATCAGCTGCGGCTTGCGCCTTGGCCGCTGGCCTCTATCTCGCCATGCCCGGCATGCTCCCCCCGAGTTTTTCCTATCCGAAAGGCGCAATGGCCTATGTGCTGAGCCAGAAGCCCAAAGGCAATGTGTTCAACCACTATAATTTTGGTGGCGTTCTGGTGTTTCACGACATCAAAACCTTGATTGATGGCCGCACCGATCAAATCTTTCTGCAGGGATTCGCGACCAAGACCACAGAGTCCGCAAAGCAGGGCAAAGAAATCCAGTTTGCGGAACTACTCAAGGACTACAAAATCGACTGGACAATGCTGCCGCCCAACGATGCGCGGGTTGAAATTCTAAAGAAAGACCCAGACTGGCTGCTGGCCTATTCCGATGCAGACGCCGTCATTCAAATCCGCAGGGCGTCACTGCGTTAAGGCGACACCCAACAATAAGTAAATCGCTTGCGCGACATGTTGGCACCTTGCTGCCTGGATAGGGGTCGGGAAGGGCTTTCGCCCTCCCCGCCCTCCGAACCGTACGGGCGGTTTTCCCGCATACGGCTCTCCAGTTGGTGGTTTCCACATCGGGAGTGCCTTGCTTGCCACCGGTTGTGTTACTGCGACTTTCCCGGTTTGAGCCTGGCAGGTGTGTAAGCCGAAGCCCGTTTCCTGCCTTGACGCCGTTACCAGCGCCGACACCATGAACTCTGACCTGATCAAAGCTTCGTGCACTACGCCCAACCGGGCGGTTTACGTCGTTTGCGCCTTGCATAGCCCTTGCGGGCACTA
>JANOTU010000315.1:0-6658 GCA_031416515.1 Hyphomicrobiales bacterium | reverse complement strand
ATGCAGGTGTTCGTCTACCGCGACCGCGGCTTCACGCGGGAACTGGCGGAGCGTGCGGCGGCTATGAACTACGCTGCCCTGGTGCTGACGGTCGATAACCAGCTCCTGGGCAACCGCGAGAGGGATATCCGCAACGGCTTTGTCATTCCGCCGCGCCTCGGACTGTCCGAAGTGGCCGCGATGGCTTACAAATGGCAGTGGCTGTGGCGGATGCGCAGCGATCTGCCACGGCTCACCATGGGTAATTATGTGAAACCGGGCGACACCTCCGGTATTCGCGAGATCGCCGGGCAGTTGGCCTCCCGGCTCGACCCCGGAATGTCGTGGAAGGATGTCGATGCGCTCCGTTCCATGTGGCGCGGGCCTCTGGTGCTGAAGGGCATTCTCAGCCCTACAGAGGCCCGGGAAGCGGTTGAGCGCGGGGTCGATGGTGTAATCGTGTCCAACCATGGCGGTCGCCAGCTCGATGGCGCCATCGCCAGCCTCGATGCGCTTCCAAAGATCGTCGAGGCGGTTGGCGGGCGCATTCCTGTGCTTGTGGACGGTGGCGTGCGCCGCGGCGCGGATGTGGTGAAGACCATTGCGCTGGGGGCTACCGCCTGCCTGATCGCACGTCCCCAGCTGTGGGGTCTTGCAATGGGCGGCGAGGCCGGTGTTGCCCATGTGCTAGAGATTTACCGCCGGGAGATTGACCGCACAATGGGCCTTTGCGGCGTCACAACAATCGGGGAGATCAATCCCTCACTCATATCTCCAAGGCACAGATGGGAGTATTTTAGATGATTGAAGATCCACTACTTCTACAGATCAGGCGTAATTTTCAGCGACCTGAGGATAAGTGGGACTTGACAGGTACAGATCCTGACCGCCGAAGGCGAGCCGCAACCGCTCGGAAAACACCGATATTGCGTAATAGTGCCGGATTATTTCAGTCATCGAAGCTGTCCCAATTTGCCAAATCGACGTTGTCAACACTCTTGGTGCGTGAAGGGTAGGATTGGGCACCGCCAAAGCGGCGAAAATTCTGCAGATTGTCGCGCGTCTGCTGCCCGGCAAGATAGTGGATCGCGTGAAAGACGGGAGAAGCATGCAGCTTCACTGCAACTTGATCCTCGGGACGGAGAACATTGAAATAGAGTACCGTCATGATCGCCGCGAGCGAGACGGAACTCGCCTGGTGGCCTCCGACCTTGACGTCGCCGTCCTTCTTTGGCCGCAGATGTTTCCATGGTGAATCGTCCAGCAAGCGGTCCAAAAAACCTGCCGTTCGATCTCATACAGTGCTTCGATATTTACGATCATACGACACAACTCGTCTTGTGGCTGCTTCGAACGGCTTCCCTGCTCGGTACTGGCATTTCACCAATTCAGATGCTGTCCCGGGATTTACTCCCTGACCAAGGATATTGATAGATGCTCCGAACGCCCTCCAAGCCAGACAAGAACTGTCGGCCGGAAAAACTGACCTGACAGCTCTCTACCCGACATCGCGATTTACCGCTGATGGAAACCCACCGACACATGGCGGGTTTAAAGATGAATACGAACTCACTGATGTCAAGTAGTGCCGCTGACCTGGCCGTGTTCACACATTTGGATCCGGGTCTTTGGTGTTGTCCTGCCCCGCCTGCAGGATCATACGGCCCGTCGATGCGAGGCGCCGGAACTCAGCCGCGCTCTGGTAATCGGCATCATTGTACCAAGCCAGAGCCGTATCCCGATCGAAAAACTCGATGAGGACCAGCCGTTCAGTGAATGTGGGACCTTCGACTGTCAGGACAGTGTCGCCCCGGGTCAGAAACCTGCCACCGTATCGCGCCAGCGTTGCCGGCGTGAGCGCGGTGTATTTCCGGTAGGTCTCTGGATCGTGAATGGTCATGGTGCAGATGAAATAGGCTGCCACAATTAAGTCTCCTCATATAATACTCTCAAGAGTACCGTATTCTGCTCACGAAGCCAGTCGGAATATCATGGGCGCACCCGCAACGCCGCAAAGCGCAAGGTAAGCGGCGCGTTCGTGCCTTCGCGCCATGTCACTTCGCTCCAGGCGGAGGCCGGCAGGCTCTACGCCAGTGTTCTGATCAAGACAGACTGGTGTTCGGCGTCATGCTGGGCCCGCACCGTCTTGCGTCCGCAGCCGCTCCATGGCGGCGCAATGCCAGGGGACCAGACACTGGTATTAGCCTGAATGCCGACGGCATGTTATTTTCTGACAGGCAAGGTGTTCCACGCTCCCACGCGGTCTCAAGCCGCTGCCTTGGCGATCACGCCGCACAGCTCATCGACGATTCCCCGCACCATGCCTTCGTCATCGCCTTCGGCCATGACGCGGATCAGGGGTTCGGTGCCGGAGGGGCGGATGACCAGCCGCCCGGAATTGCCAAGCCGGGCTTGCGCATCGGCCATGGCGGATTTCACCTGGTTGTCTTCAAGCGGCTTGCCGGTTTTGAATTTTACGTTTTTCAAGACCTGCGGCACCGGCGCAAATACATTGCACACTTCGCTCACGGGTTTGCGCGAGCGGACCACTTCGGCCAGCACCTGGAACGCCGCCAGCAGGCCATCGCCTGTGGTGGAGAAGTCCGAGAGCACGATATGGCCCGATTGCTCGCCGCCCACATTGAAGCCGTGGGAGCGCATATGCTCAACCACATAGCGGTCGCCAACAGCAGTGCGCACAAGTGAGAGGTTCTCGCTTGCGAGGTAACGCTCCAACCCGAGGTTGGACATGACCGTGGCCACCAGCCCGCCGCCGCGCAATTCGCCGCGCCGGTTCCACGCAGCCGCAATCAGCGCCATCACCTGGTCGCCGTCAATCACATGGCCATGCTCATCGCAAATGATTGCCCGGTCGGCATCGCCATCAAGGGCGATGCCGATATCAGCGCGAAGCTCGCGCACTTTGGCGCACATGGCTTCGGGCGCGGTTGAGCCGCATTTGGCGTTGATGTTGGTGCCGTCCGGTTCATGGCCGATCTGGATGATCTCGGCGCCAAGCTCCCACAGCGCCGTGGGGGCCACCTTGTAAGCCGCGCCATTGGCGGTATCGATGACCACACGCAGGCCATCGAGTTTCATATCTTTGGGGAACGTGCGCTTGGCGAATTCGATGTAGCGGGCCTGCGCGTCATCGATGCGCTTTGCCCGCCCGATCTCGGCAGGTGTTGCCACGGTGATCGAAGGTTGATCCAGCAGGCTCTCGATTCGGCGCTCCTGCTCGTCGGAAAGCTTATAGCCGTCGGGGCCGAAAATCTTGATGCCGTTGTCCTGATAGGGATTGTGCGAGGCTGAAATCATCACCCCCAGATCAGACCGCATCGAGCGCGTCAGCATGGCCACGGCGGGTGTGGGCACCGGCCCAAGCAAATACACATCCATTCCCGAAGCCAGCAAGCCTGCGGTCAAAGCCTGCTCGATCATATAGCCTGAGAGCCGCGTATCCTTGCCAATCACCACCCGGTGCCGATGATTGCCGCGCTTGTAAAGATTGCCCGCCGCCATGCCGATCCTCAGCACCATGTCAGCCGTCATCACCCCGCTGTTGGAGGTGCCGCGAACGCCGTCAGTGCCAAAATATTTGCGTGTCATCATATATCCCATAGTGAATTACAGCATGATGCAGCCGATGCCAACGGCATCAGCGGCTTCAGCCAAACGCTGGTCGAGTGTGCACAGCGTGGCGCCTGTGTCTGCGCAGACCGCCAGATGCAGGGCGTCGCCAGCTCGTACATCGAGCGCAGCTTGGTCGGCATAGCCCGCAGCCCTGCGAAATGACACCCGTTCCACCGGCAGGTGCCGCAACGTCTCGGAAGCCATCCGCGTGAAAGCCGCAAGTGCCGCAGCGCGGTGCGCAGGGGCAAGCTGCCCGGTCCGCAGCTTGATTGCGAGCGCTGAGGAGAATTCCGTCGTCACCCAGTCACTGATGGCCAGATCAATGGCGTTCTGCCGGGCGAGCCAATCTTGCACCGTTGCCGTATCCGCCTCATTGGTCAGCGCGCACACCAGGACCGAGGTATCGAGATAGAGTGTCAATACCTGGCGCCATCGCGCACCGACCGAAGCCAGCTCCGCGCTGTTTCGGGTTGGCGTGGCATGGCGGCGGTCAAAGCCCGCAAGGCCGCCAGGTCAATCGGCTTTGGTTCAGCGTCTATGGCGGCAAGACGCGCCACCAGCTTGCCACGGCGGGTGATGCGAACAGACTCGCCACGGCTCGCCCGTTCGACCAATTCGCTCAGCTTGGCTTTGGCGTCAGCCAAGTTCACATCACTCATGTCGGCCTCCAGACTATCCAGTTGGTCACTTGTAGCAGAGAGAGCTTTCCCGCGCTACAAATATTCACGCCGAAGGGCTCACAGCCCACTCGCGGCAGGATTACCTACAGCTTGGGTCACTGCCAATGCGGCCACAGTCGCCTGGACATCATGCATGCGGATGATTTGCACTCCGTGGACGCGGGCTGCGGCGACTTTCTCGCCTGTCAAAGCGCCAACGAAGGCTTTGCGGGTTGCGGCGCGCTGCCAGGAGTGCGGCCTCGTTAACCAGATTGGCGAGGTCAGCGCCATGTCAGCCGTCATAACCCCGCTGTTCGAAGTGCCGCGAACGCCGTCAGTGTCAAAATATTTGCGCATTGTTCAATCCTTCACAATGGCCCTCTAGCGGCTCACTTCGACGAAATCCTGGCCATCTTCAAGCGCCTTTTCCACTTCGCTGAAAACCGGCTCCAGTCTTTGCAGAAGTCTTCTGGCAGTGCCGTTGCCGAATCTCAGCCAGACGACCCTGCATCCCGGCATTGTCGCTGACAAGTATGAAAAATCCACGTCCTTGTTGACAATTACAGCGCCAGAGCTTCTCGCCTGCATGACAATGCATCCATCAGACCCTGCCTGCAGCGCCAGATCACGCACATGATCGGCCTCATGACCACGCTGGCGCAGCCAGAGGGCAAGCGCTGGCGGCAATTGCGCATCAACGAGGAAACGCAATATCAGGCGGCCTTGACGAGACGGTGATCCACAGCACCCATGGCGAATTCCAGCACCGCAGTGATGTCAGCATCTTCGAGATAGGGGAAATCCTCAAGAATTTCAACCCTTGCGGCACCCTGCGCCAACATCTCGAGAATATCCCCCACCCGGATACGGATGCCCCGGATGCAGGGCTTGCCGGAGAGGATCTCAGGATCGGATGTAATCCTCCAGCTTTCGCTCAAAGGAGGCCGCGCGCCGGGCGACACCGCTGCGCCTTCTCCCATAAGAACATGGATTCGCGCCAGGCTGTTGAGGGATTTGCCATGTCTTGCGGTGGCCTGCCGGAGATGGACCATCAGCGTCTGCTCAAGCTTGCTGGCCTTTTCCAATTCGACAAACCAGCGCTTCAGATTGTTTTCCGCCGCCCGGCCATCAAGCGCAGTTGCCGCGAAAGCCTCAACAGTCTTACCGGCATACCCAATGAACTTTGCCGGCGCGAACATCCAACGCCCTTCAAGATCACGGGCGGCGTACCAATGGCGGACATAGGCAATCATGTCGCGAATATTGGAATGCGCATTCCGGTCAAAAGCCCGGATGTTTTCGATAGCCTGATCAACTTCTGTGACAAGCCCGCGCGGTTTCATTCCATTACCTCCGTAGCCATTGCGGAGTATTTACTGCGTTTAGATCATGATGCAAATGAAGATGATGTGCGGTTCTCGCAGATCAAAGGCCGATTGCGCCGCCGCGACGACAGCGCTTCAAAATTGCGGCGGGGAGCAAACTTCACCCGAAATCTATAGGTGACTTCCTGCCGGATCAGCAGCTGCCTGCGCGACCGCCAGTGCCGCGATGGTTGCCTTCACATCATGCACGCGGATGATTTGCACACCGTTCAAGGCCGCGTAAACAGCGCCGCCGACTGAGCCGTGGACGCGGGCTGCGGCGATTTTTTCGCCTGTCAATGCGCCGACAAATGCTTTGCGGGAGAGGCCCACCATGAGGGGCGCTCCCAAGCTATGGAACAGGGTGATCTGGTTCAGGAGATCGAGATTGTGACGGAAGCTTTTGCCGAAGCCGATGCCGGGGTCGACGATGATGGCAGAACGCGCGACGCCAGCGGCGATGCAGGCTTCGATGCGGGCTTCGAGGAAGTCGTAAACATCGAGCGCCACATCATTGTAAATGGGGCTGAGCTGCATGGTGCGGGGATCGCCTTGCGCGTGCATGAGGATGATGGGGCAGCCAAGCTTGGCCACCGTCTCCATACTTTGCGGATCATATTGCAGGGCCGAGACATCATTGATGATTGTGGCGCCCGCAGCGATGGCGGCGCGCATGACGGCGGCTTTGCGCGTGTCGCAGGAGACCACATGGCCGGCCCGGCTCAAAGCTTCGATCACCGGAATGACGCGGGCCAGTTCCACATCTTCGGGCACCGCATCTGAACCGGGTCTTGTGGATTCACCGCCGACATCAACTATGGCAGCCCCCTCCTCCGCGAGCTTGAGGCCGTGAGCGATGGCGCTATCGGCATTCATGCCGCCATCGGAAAAACTGTCTGGCGTTACGTTGACAATGCCTATGACCACAGGAAAAGCCAACGCCAAGCTTGAACTTCCTTCCCCCTCCCCCCTGTGGGGAGGGCCGGGGTGGCGGTCGCTCCGGCGGGTATCATCTTTGCTTGC
>JANOTU010000314.1:0-3914 GCA_031416515.1 Hyphomicrobiales bacterium | reverse complement strand
TCAAAATACGACTCAATATCAACGCCTTAACGAATCCGGTTTGACACTCTTGGCATGGGAAAACGAGCCAAAATTGATAGTTTTTCTAGGCTTTTCAATTAACCAGTTGAAAAGACTCAAGAAGATGTGTGCATTCATTAGGCCCAGGGGGGAGGGGGCAGAGTGGGCATTCAGACACATGGCATTTTAAGCCGCAGTCGTACTAAGCCGCCTTGGACGCCAGCGCGGCTTGGCGCTCGATCTCGGAGTTGAATTCCGCGCCCACCAAAACCACTGTGGACGACAACCACATCCAGGTGAGAAAGCCGATCACCGCGCCCAGCGAGCCATAGGTTTCGTTATAATTCGCGAAATTTGCGGCATACCAGGAAAACAACATCGAGAACGTCAGCAATCCTGCGCTACCCAAAACACCGCCGGGCGTAATCCAGCGCCATTTCACCCCTGGCCGGTCAGGCCCGAATTTATACAAGGCGGCAAGCGCCAGCAGCACCATGGCGAATACCAGAGGCCAGCGACCGATCCACAGGATCATGTCGGTGGTCGTCGAAAGCCAGAAATACGCCAATATTACCGGGATTGCGGCAACCGCGCCGATCAGGATGATCAATACAACCAATGCGGAACCGGTCATGGCCAGTGACACGAGATTTAGTTTCAGGAACGACCGCGTTTCCGGCACTCCGTAGGCGATGTTAAGCGCTTCGATCATCGATTTCATGCCCGCATTGGCGCTCCAGACGGCCAACCCCAAGCCGCCCACCAACGCCAGGCTCAATGTCGCCTCATCACCTTGCGTGATCCGGTTGATTTGATCAGAAACAATGGAAAAGGCTTCCGCGGGCAAATAGGCGCTGGCGATAGCAATGTGGCTTCCCAGGGTCGAGTTGTCGGCGATCAGGCCATAGAGGGATACAAAAACCGTGATCGCCGGAAACAATGACAGCAGCCCATAAAAGGTGACACCGGCTGCGACAGCCAGAACCCTGTCACTGTTGATCTGCGTGTAGGTGCGCTTGATGATCTCATACCAGCCGGATGCCGGAATTTGCTCCGGGCTGGCGGCGAAGCTGCCGCCTCCCAGAACCGGCGCGGCCTTTGCGCCTGCCAACTCGGGAGCCGCGCTGCGAGTACCCGGAAATTTTTGCCGGAACAAGGATTGCGCGAAATAACTGGCTATTCCCGCAATGATCACGGTTGACGTTGCATTCAATACTGAACGCCGCAGGCTCGAAATAAACATTTGTTTTGACCATGCCAGTTGGAGTTGCGCCGGGAAATATCCATCGGGGTTTTGGGTTTAACCTCTCAGCAGGTTTTTCGTTCCCGTTGTGAGCCAAAAAATGCTCCAAAAATCTTCGAGGCGATGGAACCTCCTGCCGATCCGGGCGTTTCAATGCCGTGGCCCCTCAACATGGAGATATCACAATGAGCTCATCAACAATGTCATCCACAGCTTACGACAAATCAAAACGCGCCGCCGATGATGCCTCCGATGCAGTGAAAGATGCCCGCGACTACGCATCAGACACTGTAAAGGATGCTGGCGACAAGATCTCCAACTTTGGCTCCAAAGCGCGTGATGCCGCCGACAGCATGGCCCATGTGGCGGAGAAAACCTTGAAGGACGCAAGCGAAATCGGCAGCGCGGCGCTCAAGAACGTCAGTGAAAAGGCTGGCGAGACAGTGACCAGCCTTGAAGACCTGGTTAATCGACATCCGGTGGGAGCGCTTGCGGCTGCCTTGGGTTTGGGTCTGGTGCTTGGCTTTATGGCTAAAAGGTAATCAACATGCTCAGTATGCTTCGGATTGCTGCGACGTCCTATGGAATAAGTCGTTTCAAGCAACGTGTGCAGCAATCCGTTGCCTACGTCATCGCCATCGCAACGGGCGCGGTCATTGCGGCTATTGGCGTCATGTATCTTTTGAACGCCCTCTGGTCTTATCTTGCTTACGCCTATGGCCCGGTGGCGGCTGGTTCGATCCTGGGCAGCGGATTGATCATCGTTGCCGTCATTTTGACCAGTGTCATGCTGATCATCCAGAAGCGCAACGCCAAAAAACCTGTGATCGACGTGCAAGGCGCTCTTGCCAGCTTGAACAACCGCATCCCGCCCAAGATGGCATCGCAGCAAGGCCTGAAGACTTTGGGCCTCCTTGTGGGGATGGGTTACCTGATCGGAAGAAATCTGTTCCGGAAATAACCCCCAAGAAGTTTGCCGGCAATCGAGCGAGGGGCATGCGGCAATGAAACCAATTCCCGCGAAAGCCTTTGGCGAGAAATATTTCAGTGGCGGTCCGGGGCAGGCCCAGGCCAACGGGCTGGTCATATTCCTGGCCATCTGCGCCATCTTGTATATGGGTCGCAACATCATCATTCCGATGGTGCTGGCCGTCTTGTTGTCCATGCTGCTGGCGCCCTGTGTGCGGTTGTTGAAAAAGCTGGGCATCCCCAATTCGGCGGCCATACTTCTCACCGTCATTGTGGCTTTCGGCGGCCTTTTCGCCGGAGGCTATGTGGTGGCGAATACGCTCACGGGGTTCGCAACCGATCTGCCGCAATATGAACGAACCCTGCGCGAGAAAGCCAAGAATCTGAAATCAGCGACGTCTGGCGGCGATACCATCGACCGTGCCGCCAATGTGTTGAAAGACCTGCAAAACGAACTGGAAAAACCAGACGCGGGCGAGATGAGAAACGAAGTGATAAAACCCGTGCCCGTTGAACTGCATGACAGCAGTTACGGCCCGCTTGCCCCCCTCATCGCGGTCATGGCTTTGTTGCTGGATCCCCTGGTGCAAATTGGCATCATCATTTTGATGGTGATTTTCATCCTCTTCAATCGCGAAGACCTGCGCAACCGCGTATTGCGCCTGGCCGGAACCGGCGACATCCACCGCACCACCATTGCCCTTGATGAGGGCATGTCACGGCTTACCAAGTTGTTTGCGTCGCAATTGCTGCTCAATGCAGCCACCGGCACCTTTATTGGTGTCGCGTTGGCATTTGTCGGCATACCCGGCGCCATCCTCTGGGGCGTGCTTGCCGCTGTCATGCGTTTTATCCCCTACATCGGAGCGCTCTTTGCTTCCCTGCTGCCAATCATCATCGCCGCCGCCATCAGCGATGGCTGGACGCTGGTGATGATCACGGCAGGCATTGCCCTGGCGGCGGAGATAATTTTTGGCCAGATCATCGAGCCTATGGTTTTTGGCAAGGCGTCAGGACTTTCGGCTGTCGCTGTGGTTGCCTCAGCCGCGTTCTGGGCTGCTTTGTGGGGTCCAATCGGGCTTATCCTGGCAATGCCGCTCACCATTGGTCTCCTCGTCGTCGGCCGGCATATCGAGGCCCTGAGCTTTCTGGATACGCTTTTGGGAAGCGACGAGGTGCTGACGCCTGACGGCAATCTGTACCAGCGCCTGCTGGCCAAAGACCCCATCGAGGCCGCGCAGCTCGCGCGTGACTATGCCAAGGAGGGATCTCTGGAGTCCTTCTTGAACGAGGCGGCGATACCAGCGCTTCTGCTGGCCAATCAGGATCAACGGCGCGGTGTCCTGTCCAGGGAAACCGAGGCCTCGATTGCCCAGGCATTCGCCGAGATGCTCGACGAAGTCTGGGACGAGGAAGAGGTGAGCACCCCGGAAAAACCCGCCAGGATTATGCTCGTATCGGCGCACGGCTATCTCAACTTCGCCGCCACGCTGGCGTTTTCAGCCTTCCTGAAACTTCGCGCCGTGCCGCACATGGTCTTGCCCCAGGATTCAATCTCGCCGGGCAAATTCCCGCAGCTTGCCGACGAAGCCATTGATTTCGTCTGCCTGTGCTACCTTGTCAGCCCGAGCGAGGCGCAAAACACCTACCTCCTGCGCCGCCTGAAAACCCGTCTCAAACAGGCCAAGCTGATCAGTGTGGC
>JANOTU010000313.1:0-4638 GCA_031416515.1 Hyphomicrobiales bacterium | reverse complement strand
CCCTTCTTCAGCCAGTCGGCGGCCTTGGCGGCGTCAAGCTTGACACGGTTCTCATCGGTTTTGGCCAGCATCGGATTGAAGGCACCGATCACATCGATGAACTTGCCATCGCGCGGGGCGGCGTGATCAGCCACCACGATTTGATAGTAGGGACGCTTCTTCGCGCCTGCGCGCGCCAGTCTGATTTTTACAGCCATCTCATTTACTCCTGTTGTTCGAGATCATTTTTTCCTGCCTAAACCTGGCAGGCCTTGAATGGTGGAGCCGCCAAGGCCGGGAAGGCCGAGAGGCATTTTTTGGGTAATGTCTTTGAATTCAGCGGGCAGCGCGTTGGGGTTTAGGCTTGCGAGTTCCGCCTGCATTTTTTCAAGCTCAGCGGCATCAGGGGCGCCCTTGCCCATCATCTTGCCCAGGAGACCCTTGCCCTGGCCCATCTGCTTCATCACGTCGGCCATTTGCAGGTGCATTTTCAGCAGGCGGTTGATTTCCTCAACCTTGGTGCCGGAACCCTTGGCCACGCGCTTCTTGCGGTTGGCATTCATGATCTTGGGGTTGCGCTTTTCCTGAACCGTCATTGAGCTGATGATCGCCATCTGGCGCTTGAGCACGCCGTTGTCGAGATCGACACCGGCCAACTGCTTCTTGATCTTGCCCATGCCGGGCAGCATGTTCATCATGCCGCCCATGCCGCCGAGTGATTTGAGCTGCTGCAATTGTGCGGCCAGGTCTTCGAGATCGAAAGCACCTTTGCGCATCCGATCGGCGATTTTGCGGGCCTTGTCCTGATCGATATTGAGGGCGGCTTTTTCAACCAGACTGACCACGTCGCCCATGCCGAGAATGCGGCCGGCGTTGCGCTCAGGGTGGAAATCCTCCAGCCCATCAAGCTTTTCGCCCGTGCCCATGAGCTTGATGGGCTTGCCGGTGACAGCGCGCATGGAAAGGGCGGCGCCACCACGGCCATCGCCGTCAATTCTTGTCAGCACAATGCCGGAGATGCCAATCTTGCTGTCAAAAGCCCGCGCCAGATTGACCGCGTCCTGGCCGGTAAGCGCATCCACCACCAGCAGCGTTTCATTGGGCCTGGCGATATCGCGAACGGCCGCCGCTTCGGCGAGAAGCTCCTCGTCAATGCCAAGCCTGCCCGCAGTATCGAGCAGCACCACGTCATAGCCGCCGCGCCGCGCTTCCGACATGGTGCGCTTGGCGATCTGGATGGGGGTTTCGCCCGCAACGATGGGCAGGGTATCGACCTTCACCTGGCGCCCGAGAATGGCCAGTTGTTCCTGCGCCGCAGGTCGGCGGGTATCGAGCGAGGCCATCAGCACTTTGCGCTTGTCGCGCTCGGTGAGGCGCTTGGCGATCTTGGCTGTCGTTGTGGTTTTGCCCGAGCCTTGCAAACCCACCATGAGAATCGCCACCGGCGGGGCCGCGCGCAAATTGAGGGCCGAGCCTTCCGAGCCAAGCGTCTCGACCATCGCATCATGGACGATCTTGACCACCATCTGGCCGGGCCGCACCGATTTCACAATCTCAGCGCCAACCGCCCTGGCCTTCACCTTCTCGGTGAAAGTCTTGACCACTTCAAGCGCCACATCCGCCTCAAGCAAAGCCCGGCGCACCTCGCGCAGGGCCTCATCCACATCCGCGTCGGAAAGCGCGCCGCGACCGGTAATCTTGTCCAGTATGCCCGACAGACGCTCGCTTAAAGTATCAAACATTCACATTCCTTGGCCCAAACGATAAAAGCACCCGGGGGCGAAACTCGCTGCCGGATGTTCTGAAGACGTCTGAGCGCCTTTGAGATGGCGGGGGATTTAGGCCGGTGGCGAAAAAAAAGCAATCACCTTGAAACGCACATAGTTTAATAGATTTAATAGATATGTTGTTAAATCTATTAATTTATGTCAGTTTGCGCCATGGATAGACGCAAAAACCCTTATGCTCCCGGTGCAGGAATACAGCCGCCAGCTCTGGTGGGCCGTGATCAGCTGCTCGCTGAGGCCCACATCGACATGGAACGGGTGCTTGCAAAAAGACCAGTACGCAGCCTGATTATGTTGGGTTTACGGGGAGTTGGCAAGACAGTTCTTCTCAATCGCCTCAAGGCTGACGCTGACAGGTTGGGATTTCAGACAGCGAAAATTGAAGCTCCCGAAAAAGGAGCGCTGCCGCAACTGCTGGTGCCAGAACTGCGCCGCATTCTTTTCAGCCTTGATCTGGTAGCGCTTGCCGGAAAAAAAGTACGCCAAGCCATGGCGGCATTGCGAAATTTTGGCAGCGCATTCAAAATCGCGGTGGGAGAGATCGAAATCGGCATGACACCGGGACCAGGCGTGGCGGACACCGGAAATCTGCAACAGGACATGCCGCAACTTCTGATCGCGGTGGCCGAAGCAGCAGCAGAAAAGGGCACCGCAATCGCCCTGTTCATTGATGAGGTTCAGTATCTTTCCGGCACCGAATTGGCAGCCCTCGTTGTCGCCTGCCACGAGATCGCCCAGCGCAACCTGCCATTCTATTTTGTGGGCGCCGGCCTGCCGCAGATTGCCGCCCTTGCTGGCAATGCCAAGTCCTACGCCGAGAGACTTTTCAACTACCCGGAGATTGACCGCCTTCCCCTCGAGGCCGCCAAGGAAGCACTGGTGACGCCAGCGCGAAAAGAGGGTGTGGAATTTGAGCCTGGCGCAATTGACGAGATTCTCCGTGTGACCGAAAGATATCCTTACTTCATTCAGGAGTGGGGGTCGCATGCATGGAATCACGCGGCCCGAAGCCCTGTCACCAGAACTGATATCGAAGACGCGACGCCCGGTATTGTGACGCACCTTGATAAGAATTTTTTCAGGGTACGGTTCGACCGTCTGACCGTGCTTCAGCAAAAGTATCTGCGCGCCATGGCCGAGCTTGGTCCCGGCCCGCACAAGACTGGCGACATCGCCACTACCCTTGGGGTGGAGGCCGCGTCTGTTGCAACCGTCCGCCAGCAACTGATCGACAAGGGCATGGTCTGGAGCCAGAGGCATGGCGAAACCGCTTTCACCGTTCCCATGTTTGACAAATTCATGAAACGGCAGATGCCTGTACTGGAAAAACACGTGCCAAAGCGGCGCAAAAGCACGGCCTGATGCATCCCAAACGGTTGTTGCATGTGGAATGGGGGCCTCACACCCCAAAAATCTCCCCCAGCTTGGCCTTCATGCTCGCTGGATTGACATCCACGCCGGTCCAGTATTTCACCCCGATCACGCCCTGGTTGACCAGCATGCCGAGGCCGTCGATGGTTTTGCAGCCCCTTGCAGAAGCGTCGCGGATGAGTTTGGTGCGGGGTGGGTTTACGATGACGTCGGCGATCACCATGTGGGGCGCCAGGGAGCCAAGGTCGATGTCGAGGGCGGCGTTGGCATCGGCGAGGCCGATGGCGGTGGCGTTGACGACGATGTGGATTTCCGCCGGAATGGCGTAGGGACCGCGCCAATCGACGAGGGTGGTATTGGCGGGGGTTTTTTGGTTGAGGAGTTTGACGAGCGTTTCGCCGCGCTCATGGCCGCGGTTGACCACGGTGATGGCGGCGGCGCCGGCCAGCGCCAGCTCAACGCCGATGGCTCTTGCCGCACCGCCTGCGCCAAACATGACGATGGCTTTGCCGCGCGGGTCCACGACCTCCTGGAGCGATTTCAGGAAGCCCTTGCCATCGGTGTTCTCACCGATGAATTTCTCACCCCGCCGCACCGCGCAATTGACGGCACCCATGATCGCGGCGGATTCGCCCAGGCCATCGAGATGCGGGATCACCGTCACCTTGTGGGGGACCGAGCAGTTGAAACCCATCCAGCCCATGGCGCGGGCACCCTTGACGGCATCGCCGAGTTTTTCCGGCGGCACCTCGCAGTTGATATAGCGCCAGTCGAGACCGTGATGGCGAAAGGCCGCTTCGATCATGGCGACGGTGGGATTTCCGGCGGCGCCTTGGGAGAACGAACCGACGAGCTTGCTCAAGAATGTCTCAGTCATGGGGGAGCCTTTCCTTTTGGGGCCATTACCCCATATAAGCCCCGAAATGGCAAGCACCCCCTTCCGCAAGATGAACGGCCTCGGCAATGATTTTGTCGTGCTGGACGGGCGCGCCCGGAAGATTGCCATGGATGAGGCGAGGGCCCGGGCCATTGCCGATCGGAAATCCGGAATTGGCTGCGACCAGGTGATTGTGATCGAGCCCTCGGATGTGGCCGATGTGCGGATGCGAATTTGGAACAGTGAGGGGGGCGAGGTTGAATCCTGCGGCAATGCCTCGCGCTGTATCGCTGATCTTTTGTTTGATGAGACGCACAAGACGGATGCCACCATCGACACCAAGGGCGGGTTTCTCGTGGCCCGCAAGGGCGGCGACAAGCTGGTGACGGTGGACAATGGCGAGCCCCGCTTTGACTGGAAGGACATTCCGCTTTCGGAGGAATTTCACGACACCCGCAATATTGAACTGCAAGTGGGGCCGATTGATGCGCCGCTCATTCATACGCCCTCGGCGGTCAATGTCGGCAATCCGCATTGCATATTCTGGGTGAAGGATCTGGATGTGGTCGATCTCGCCAAAGTGGGGCCGATGCTGGAGCATCATCCGTTGTTTCCAGAGCGCGC
>JANOTU010000312.1:0-3136 GCA_031416515.1 Hyphomicrobiales bacterium | reverse complement strand
TTCGTCACCCCAGCGAAAGCTGGGGTCCAGCTTTTTGGCAGGCTGGCCGTCATTGTGCCAGCCAAAGCTGGACCCCAGCTTTCGCTGGGGTGACGGTGTTGAAGCGGAGAAGTTGGAATCGCGATTGCCGTCGTCCGCTGCGAGGGAAGTCGATTGTTGCAATATTGATTGCACTCTTTCTGTGCCTCGCCCCGGCCTTTGCTTATGAGGAAGCCGTGGTGCGCGGGGCCGAGCTTGCGGCGGAAAAATTTCGCGCCAACCTGCAAACTATCCAGACCGATTTGCAAAACCCGGCAATCGCCGCCGACAAGCTCGCCGACCACCGCCGCGCGCTTGAAGACATCCGCACCAGCTCGCTGTCCCAACTCACCGCCCTCGATGCTCCCTTTGAGGAGGTGAACCAGCAAATCGGCCTGCTTGGCACACCGGCGGAAGGGCAAGCCGAGTCTCCGGAAGTGGCGGCGCAGCGGAAACTTCTCAACGATTCCCTCAGCCGTCTGCTTGGCGCCAAGGCCCAGCTTGATCTCGTGGCGGCCGAGGCCGACCAGCTCGTGGGCCGCGCCTCTTCCATACAGCGCGACCAGTTCTTCCAGCGCATTTTTGAAGGCAACCGTTCCATCGTCAATCCCCAATTGTGGGTTGATACCGGCATTGGCTTCAAGCTTTTCGTCGAACGCCTGGGCGTGCTTTACGCCAATTGGTGGCGCGACATCAAAGTGACAGCGAATTATTGGGGCCTGACGGCAATCCCCGGCTTTATCGCCATCTGCGCTTTGGGTTGGGGCCTGCTGCGCAAGCGTTTGCGCCGAAGCTTCAGCGCAGGCCTTGCGGCCCATCCGGCACCCGGAGATATCGAGAGGCTGTGGCGCGTGGTGCGCGCCATCTTGCTGACGCTGGTTGTGCTGAATGGGCTGTTGCTGCCAATTGTCCTGATCCTGCATCTAAGCGGCTTTATGACACCGCGGTTTGACCTCGTCTTCGGCGCTGTTACGGACGTGATTCTTACAACACTTCTCTTTGTGGTGATTGGCCAGCGGCTGGCTTCACCAGCACTTCCAAACTGGCGTATTCTTGATCTTGATGAGGGTGCAGCGGCGCGCCTGCCCATCCTCATCATTCTCGCAGCCTTTGGCAGCGCCCTGGCACAGCGGCTTGGCAAGGTGACTGATGGGCTTTACCTGCCTGTCACCTACACCATCGGCCAATCAGCGGTGGCGGCAGCGGCCATGGTCATCATCCTGGCGCTCATTCTGCTCACCTTGCGCAATCAGACCGGACTTGCGGAAAAATCGCCGGGCCGCCGGGTTTATTTTACCTGGGCCGCAAGTCTGGTGCCGGTTGCCTGGCTGCTTCTGGCGGTTGCCGCGGCAGCGTTGCTCTTTGGCTATATTGCGCTGGCGCGTTTCATCACGCTGCAAATCTTCGATACAGCGGTGCTGGTCACCATGCTGTTCCTGCTGCATCATCTCTCAGACACAGCGGTGGCCGCCAGCATTGATCCGCAAAGCGGCTTTGGCCGATTTTTGCGCCGCTTCACCAGGTTTGGCGAGCGCGCCATTGAGCGCGCGGGGCTTTTCTTCCGCACCTTCGTTGACATCGTGCTGGTGCTGGCGGGCCTGCCGCTGCTGTTCCTGCAATGGACAGTCACCTGGGTTGATTTTCGCTCCATCCTCAACACCGCCTTTTTCGGCGTCCGCATTGGCGATATCACGCTGTCGCCGCGCACCATCCTGCTGGTCATCGGCGTGCTCGCCATCGGCGTCGTCATCACCAAGCTGCTCATCCGCTGGCTGGATGCGCGCGTTCTCGGGCAAACCCGCATTGACAAGGGTGTGCAGGATTCGCTGCGCAAGGGGGCCAGCTACACGGGCTATATTCTGGCCGCTGGCATTGCGTTTACGGCGGCTGGCTTTGAGTTTTCCAACTTCGCCCTCATCGCCGGCGCCCTCGGCGTGGGCATCGGCTTTGGCCTGCAATCCATCGTCAACAATTTCGTCTCCGGCCTTATTCTTCTCGCTGAGCGCCCGGTGCGGGTGGGCGACTGGGTGGTGCTGGCGTCGGGCGAGGGCATCGTCAAGCGCATCAATGTGCGCTCCACGGAAATCGAGACCTTTGATTCCTGCTCGATCATTGTGCCCAATTCCAGCCTGATCACCGAGCCTGTGAAAAACTGGACCCACGGCGACACCATGGGCCGCTTCACTGTCAACGTCATGGTGGATTTTGCCAGCAGTGCCGGGACCGTGCGCGATTTGCTGATCGAAATCACCAAGGCCCATCCAAAAGTTCTCACCTATCCAGAGCCGGTGGTGACGCTTGCGCGCATCGGGCCATACGGCCTCGATTTTGAAATCAAGGGCAATGTCGCGGATATTTTTGAAGGCGTGTTCGTGGCCAGCGACATACGCCACACCATCCTTGAACGCTTTGCGGAGAAGTCCATCGTGATTGCCCATGTGCCAGTGCCGCGCCCATGACCGGCCTTGAATTCCTCCTGCGCCGCATAAAAGAGTCCGAGACCTCGCCCATGGGCGCCACCCTCGACATGCGCCTCATCGCCGCGGGCGACGGCACTGCCACGTTCGAGGCGCATCCCTCAGAAAAGTTCTACAACCCCGGTGGCCGCATCCATGGCGGCTATTGCGCCACACTGATCGACAGCGCGCTGGGTTGCGCTGTGCAAACCAAAATGCCAGCAGGCGTTGATTACGGCACCATCGAACTCAAAGTGAACTACGTCCGCAAACTCACCACCGAAACCGGCCGCATCACCTGCGCCGCCACAGTTCTCCACGCCGGCCGCACCATGTGCACGGCGGAAGCCAAGGTGTTTGATGCCAGCGGCAAGCTCTACGCCCATGGCTCGGGAACATTTCTGGTTTATCCTGGTTGAAGGGCGTCATGGGGCAGAGATTGCTGCTGCGGTTGCTGGCAAGCAGCAACAGGGGCTTGTAACTGCGCGCAGGCCGACGGATCAGTCACAATTCCTGGGTCCTCACAACCCCCTCATCCTGAGGTGCGAGCGCCTTCGCGAACCTCGAAGGACGGTTGCAACGCGCTCAACCCATCAGCCCTTCGAGGCGTGGCTACGGGCTCGCACCTCAGGGTGAGGAAGTGAGAGTATGCGCGCAGGCCA
>JANOTU010000311.1:0-4740 GCA_031416515.1 Hyphomicrobiales bacterium | reverse complement strand
GCCGGAATTACGCGCGATTCGTTAAGCTCCGTCGCGCTCACACGTGGGTCCCGGCTTTCGCCGGGATGACGGTTGCAGGGTGGAGGACTGCCTGCAATGAATTCAGGAAAATCCGCGCCGTAGCCGATCAGCACCGGCGATTGCGGCAGGTGTTTGGCAATATAGGCCAGCGCCAGACTTGCGAAAGCCTCTGCGCCAACCGTTTTTTCAACCACCGGGTAGCGCACTTTCAGCGCGTTGATCAGGGCTGCTGTCACATTGTTGCGGTAGACGCCAAAGCGCGGATGCGGCTCAGTTTGCGTAAAATCAGCGATGGCGCGGTGAAATTCAGCGGCTTGCATCAAGCAGCCTTTCCGCGTTGCCAGCTTCCGCCACAAGCTGCGCCAAAGGCGGCACATCATTGTCGCGCTCAAGCAATGTGGGCAATGGCCCGGTGCGCGCAATCACATCGCCGTAAAGCGCCCACACCGACTCACACACAGGCGCGGCATGGGAATCAATCAGCAACTCCGCGCCTGCGGCATCGGAGCGAACGTCATGGCCAGCCAGGTGAAGCTCCTGCACCGCCCCAAGCGGATAAGCATCAAGATAGTCGCTGGCACTGGTTCCCAGATTGCGCGCGGAGACAAAAACATTGTTGACATCCAGCAGCAATCCGCAGCCTGTGCGGGCGGCCACTTCGCGGATGAACTCCGCCTCGCTCATTGCGCTCTCCTCAAAGGTGAGATAGCTCGCCGGATTTTCCAGCAGCATCTGCCGCCCCATTGTGCTTTGCGTCTCATCAATATGATCGCACACGTGGCGGAGCGTGGCCCGCGTATAGGGCAGGGGCAGCAAATCGCTCAGGTAACCCGCATCATGCGTGGACCAGGCGAGATGCTCTGAAAACAGCCCCGGCTCATAGCGCTGGCTCAGGCTCTTGAGCTTCGCCAGATGATCCCGGTCAAGGGGCTTTGTCCCGCCAATCGACAGGCCAACGCCGTGCAGTGACAGGGGATAGCGTTCGCGGATTTGCCTGAGATATCGGTGCGGCGGTCCGCCCGCGCCCATGTAGTTCTCGGCGTGGATTTCAAAGAAGCCCACATCAGGCGAGGTTTCAAGAATATCGCCGTAGTGCTCGGCCTTGAGGCCAAGGCCGGCGCGCGCTGGTATGGTCGGGTTCAGCATCAGCGCGCGCCGTGTTCTGGTCAGGCCGGGCGCTCAATGGGCTTGAGCGAGCCCTTGCCCATCGGGGTCTCTGTGGTCTCGCAGGAACCCTTGGACACCAGCTTCCAGGCATTTCCCTGATAGTCGGCCTTGGAGGTTCCGGCGCAGGTGGTGCCTTCGCCCGCCGCGCAGTCATTCTGGCCTTTCAGCGCCACACCAAAGCATTTTTCCAGTTCGGCGGCCTGAACCGCTGTTGCCTGAGCGCCCGCGATGGCGGCGGTCATGGCGCCGGCGATGGCCAGCAATGTGTTGCGTCTTGATCTATCCATGTCGTGTTCTCCTTGTGAGTCAGTTTGCAATCATGCCTTATCAAGACTGGCTTGATCAATTGGAAATCACATACGCGTGACGTCGGCCATCAAGCACCACAACGGTGAGGCCGGAGGCGAGAACCACCGCCATGCCGGCAATTGCCAGCGCATTGGGCACATTGCCGAACACCGCAAAGCCCGCCAGCAAGGCCCAGACCGTGAAAGAATAATAAAACGGCGCCAGGGTGGGTGCCGTAGCATAGCGGAAAGCCAGGAAGATAAAAAACTGGCCCGTCGCCAGAAAGGCACCGGCGCCCAGCATGAGCAAAACATGGCGGGGCTCCGGCGCCACCCAGGTTTCAAACAGGCTGGTGGCGATGCCAGCAGAGACCATGACAAACAGCACCATGGCCAGGGCCACGACCAGCACCGGCACATCGCGCGGCACCTTGCGCGCCACAAGATCACGCACCGCGCCGCCTATCGCTGTCATGAAGCCAAGGACCGCATAAATCGACGCAGCCGATGCCCCCGGTTGCGCCACCATCAGGGCGCCGACAATCGCCACCCCCACCAGCGCCATGCGCAAGACCCCCACACGCTCGCCAAAAATCAGCGCTGTGCCGGCCAAAAGGATCAGCGGCGATATCTGGTAGATCGCAGTGATGTCAGCCAGCGCCATATGCGGCAGCGCCAGCACAAAGCTGATCACCGCAAAAATCTCGCCCGCCGCCCGCAGCATGATCCAGCGATTGAAGATGCGCGGAATTTGGCGACCGTGGCCAAGCACGAGCACCATGGGCAAACACCACAAGGTGGCGGCAACCCCGCGCATGAACAAAACCTGCAAAGGCGGCGCGTGTTCCATCACCACCTTCATGCAAGTATCATTGCCGATGAATACGCCTCCGGCCAGCACCATGCAGGCGATGCCGCGGAGATTTGATGGAGCCGTCATGCAGACGGCAATATCCCGGTTCAGTCCTTCAGGCTATCCTCAATCTCGCCAATGCGCATGCGCGCCAAGATGAAGTTGCCCGTCTCCTGGGACAGGACAACATAAACAAACAGGCCGGGCCTGGATTTGATTGGCTGGATGATATGATACTGGTTGCCCGCGACAATCAGGATATCGTCAACAGCGCTGGTGACGCCGGCCACCCGCATGGCTTTCATGCCCGCCCGCAGCAATTCGGTGCAGGCAGCGCCGGCGATGTCGAGATTGAGGCCGCCGCCGCCCTTGGCCAGCGCCGTGCCATTGGCCGCGTTGACAATGGCGGCGGCCGTGGCGCCGTCAATTGCCAGAAGCGCTGTGATGGCGTCGTTCAAGTCTGTCATGCGGCCTTGACCTCTCCTTCGTTTGGGTTCAGCGTGAAACGCACTGGCGCAGTGTGACTGGTCTTATTTTTTCGCCGGTGCGGGCGCTGGGGCCGGCGCCACAGGTGCTTCTTCTTCTGCCGCGAAGCGGTCGACGAAGTGGCTGTCGACAAAGGCCAGCTTGCCCTGCTCATCAAAGATGGGCTGTCCCTTTTCGGCGATGAAGCGTGGGCTGCCGTCCTTGTTCATCATGCGGTATTCGACACTGAAGGGCTGCTTTTTCGCGGCGCTGTCAGCCAGTGCGCGCTTGTATTCCGCGAGGTCCTCTGGATGCACAACACTGATCAAGGTCCGGGTGCTGCTGCCGGTGAACTCCTTGGCGCTGTAGCCGGTAATCCGCTCAATGTTGTCGCTGACGAAATCCACCGAGCGGGCAGCGTCGCCCAAGGTGCGGATGGCGACACCGGGGATGTTCCTGACCAGCGAACGCAGCCGCTTCTCGTTGTCAAGCGCCGCCTTCTGCTGGGCTGGCAGTTCCACTGCCATGCGCACCCTGTCGACTTCGTTCTCCTTGAAGGTCTGCAACGCATTGGCCATTGCGCCAACTTCGTCGCCGCGGTCGCGGTGGGGCACGTCAACGTCGATCTGGCCGCCTGACAGCCTTGCCATGGTCTCCGCCAGTCGGCCCAGGGAGCCTGATATGCCGCCGGCGACGATGAACGCGGCGGCGAAGGCGAGACCCGCGAAAACGGCCGCCATGCCGATGTTCAGCCACAGGCTGGTCCGGTCGCGGGCGATGCGCTCGTTCAATTCCCTGTTAAACTCCGCGCTGACCTTTTGGTTCAGAGTGGTGATTGCGGCAATCGCCGCTTCGCGTTCGGCCACCAGGTCCTGCAGGTCGGCGGTCTTGCCCTGGTTCAAATCGAGATTATCGAGAGACTGCTTCAGCTTTTTGTTGAATTCACCGGTGCTGTCCAGCACGGCCTGATAGTCGGCGCCCAGCGCTGCCTTGAGGGCACCGCTTGAATCCACGTCAAAGGCCGTGGTCATTGTTTTCGCAAGGCCAGCCCTGGCCACTTCAAACTCCCCGTCAAGCACCATCAGCCGGGTGCGATCCTTGGCGCCTGCCGTTGGCTTCGATCTGAGCACGTGAAGCTGCAGGTCGACTTTCGAAAGCCTGTCAGCCACCAGTGGCAGCTTGAACACCGCAACGTCCATCGTGTAATAGGAAACAAGTTCTGGATCGAGAATCAGCGCGGACGCATCAGCGATCTTGCTGACCAGCGCAAGGACGGTCTCATCGGCCTCAATGCTGGCATCAACCAGATCCTCAATGTTCAGGTCGGCATGGGTCTCAACAAATTCCTGCACCTTGTCGGTGAGGCCGCTGACGCTGGCCGGGTCCAGCGCAAAGCCCTCTTGGACTTCGATGGCCTTGAACATGGCGTCAGTTTTTGCCTTCAGTTCTTCCGGGGTAATGGCGTTTACCACCGCTATTTCGTTGAGCTGATCCGCAGTCGCGGTCGCGCTTCGGCGCAGGGCAACTTGAGCCTCGTTGATGATGCTGACAAGCTCGCTGCCCTTGATTTCAGACTTTGCGATTGTAATCGAATTGCTGCGCGCGGCGTAGTCGATGATCAGGAGGAACAGGATGGGCAGCAGGAAAATCACGCTGATCAGCGCCAGTTTCTTGCCGATGGAAATATTGTCCAGCGGATTGCTGGAGACGATCTTGTTCAAGGCTGCCTGGGGATTGCTCATGACTTCCACTCCAATATCGATTTGCCAACACTCATAGCCGGCGGATACCTAGTCCAGACGGGCGCCCTTCAGCACTTCCAGCTCGGAAGCGATGGCGCGGACTTTTGTCATCTGCCGCGATGGCAGCGACACCAGGCCAACATCGGCCAGGTAGCCGCGACTGCCCGCCGCGTTGTCGGAAACATATTCGTCAATGAATTCCTTG
>JANOTU010000310.1:0-2183 GCA_031416515.1 Hyphomicrobiales bacterium | reverse complement strand
GCAGATGAAATAATTGAATGCACTGTCACCGTAATTCCAGAAAAGAGGAGATTGAACGCTATGAAAGCGAAAGTTTTTGATGCGAAATTCGATTCAGGAAAATTTGTTGGCGACATGGTGGACTGGTCCAGCGCCCGCCGCCTTAACCTTGTGAGCAAGCGGGTGAATGTCGATTTTCCGGCCTGGGTGGTCGAAAGCCTCGATAGCCAAGCGCGCCATCTCGGAGTAACCCGACAGGCACTCATCAGACTTTGGATCGCTGAACGTCTAGGTCGGGCACAAGGTGAAGCAGAGCGGAACTGGCAACTAATCGTAATAGAATGCACTGTCTCTGAAATTGTATCAAATGCCGATCTGAGCGTTAAGTAGAAGGGATCGTTGGGCAGCCACATGTCCGAACCTCATTCCATTCATACGATTGGTCACTCCACACGAACGGTTGCCGAGTTCGTGGAGCTGCTACGAATAGGCAACGTTGAGTTGGTCGTAGATATCCGTAGCGTGCCGCGATCGCGAACCAATCCTCAGTACAATCTGGATGCGCTGCCAGAGGCACTTGCTTCCTGGAAAATCGATCACACCATAATTCCCGAGCTGGGAGGATTGCGTAAAAAATCGAAGACCATCTCTCCCGAAGTCAATGGATTCTGGGTCAACCAGAGTTTTCACAACTACGCCGATTATGCGCTGTCAGACGAGTTTCGGCTCGGCCTGTCGCGCTTGCTGGAGCTGAGTGGGGACAAGCAGTGCGCTATCATGTGTTCGGAAGCGGTCTGGTGGCGCTGCCATCGGCGGATCGTCGCCGACTATCTCATCCGCGTCGGATTCAGCGTTTTTCACTTGATGGGCCGCGCGCGCATTGAGCCAGCGAAGCTGAATGAGGCCGCAAGGGAGTCGGGCGATGCGCTCGTTTATCCGGCGGGTTGATTGGGGACAAGCGTCGGGTGTTCTCACGGTCGTCCGTTGAGGCGGACCACCGCGCGGTTGGAGGCTACAGATCGGGCAACTGAGTGTAGAACTCGACCTGCATCCTCACCGGTCCAAGCGGCTCGACGAGGTGGGGTTGTTCAGGCAGCACAAGGCCAGGACGGCCAGGTTCAAGGATCGTCTCGGTGGCGGGGTCAAGCACTTGATAACGCAGTCGGCCATCGAGCACCCGGATCACGCCCCACACGCCAGGCTTGGTGCGATGTTCCCGCCGCAGCCCTGCCGGCAGCGTGTTTTCATCGAACACCGAGGTGCGCTTATAAGGCACCGCCGCAGCTGGCGCCGCGCGGAAATGATCGGCTCGTTCAATAAGATGGATCATCTGGGCTGCCGCGTGGATCGTCAAGGGATGCTGGGTGAAGCCCGGCCTTGGAGAGATGTATGCCGCCATTTCGCGAGCCAGATCGAGCTTCCGATTCGACGCTTCCGCGAGCAATGCGATCACCAAATTCTCCAGCGCGATTACGCGAATGCGCAACTGTACCAGCTCGGCATTTGTCAACTCAGGAACTTCGGATTGCCCGGCATCGGCAACGTGGTTCTTTTGCGGCCCACAGGGTCCCGCGCCACCTTCGTTGTCCCACCTCGAAAGCGCCTTTTCACGCAGTTGCGAAGGGTAGGTGTCGGGCTTTTCATCAGGCATAATGAGCGCTCTTGCATATGGGAGGGAGCCGTCAAGGTCTTATCGGCGCGTCGTCTCGGTTTTTCGCTTTGGTTGTCGCCCCAAAAGAAGGCCCCTCAATATATTGGCATCGTTATGAACCTCGTCAAGAGCAGAGTACACCAGCGTGATCGGGCCTTGTCGGGCCAAGAATTACGGTGACAGTGCATCTATTGACACTCCTCCACAACCATGCGAGACTTGCCATCATGGCGAGGCTTGCGCGGCTTATTGTACCCGGACTTCCGCACCATGTCACCCAGCGTGGCATCGGGCGGCGAAAGGTGTTTTTCTCTGAGGCTGACTATCAGCTCTACAAGGGCCTGCTGCTGGAAAATTGCAGGCTGGCGGGTGTTGAGTGCTGGGCCTTCTGCCTGATGCCGAACCGCATTCATGCCATTCTGGTGCCACGGGACGAAGACGGCATCCGCGCGGCTCTGGCGCCCACGCACCGGCGCTATGCCGGCGCCATCAATGCGCGGCGCCGGAAAACCGGGCGCTTCTGGCAGGGCCGCTATGGCGCGGCGGTGATGGA
>JANOTU010000309.1:0-2761 GCA_031416515.1 Hyphomicrobiales bacterium | reverse complement strand
TTTGTTGATTCCAGCCAAGCAGGCTCCGTGTCGGAGACAACTAAGCGACTGCGCTGCTGAAAGGGAATCACATTCGATTCTCCTCGACCACTCGAACCCATTGCATTGGGTTGAAAAGCTGCGGTAAAATTACTCCTCATTTTCCTACTCTTCCCCAGAATTTGTGAGCATATTCAGTAGTAATGGCAGTAAATTCGTTAACGATTATTTCCCGAGCATTGGTCAGAAAATCCAAGGCTCCCTTGACACTCTTTTCAATCGGAGGTCCTCTCACTGTCAAATTTAGCGCAATGATTTGGTTGCCATTTGGGTCCATACCAGTACCGGACTCTACGCTTAATCGCCCGATTGGTTTTCCGGCACTATCTGACAATACTCTACGATAATTCAAATTAATATCGTTGGCTACGGTTGTGGTCATATCAACTACTCGCAACCATCTTGATATCTCTGTCGGACCACCAGCGCCACCAACCTGAATGAGGTTTAGGTAGCTCAATTCTGCTTGGTTGCACGTAAGTGTTGTTAAGCCAAATTTCAACATCAACTTTTCCAACCGACCAAGTTCATTTAAGAACCGCCCAATCATGTATTCAAACCTTGGATACTCAACGTCTTTGCTGCCGACCTTCCGCCAATTGTGATGAAGTCGGTCTCTTTGGAATTGGATTAATTCATTTCCGCTTTCTGACATAAACCAGAATCTGTCGTGATTCGCACCCGTTCCAATTCCAAACCCAAATGATGGAGCGCTAGGCAAGCCAAATGTCTCAAACATCGGGGCGAGCGCCCCGTGCTCGCTAACTTGGGGAAACTCATCCTTAAACTGCTGCCATACTTCGCCCGCATGAATCTGCAAATAATTTGGAGCTGGGTTAAATTGAACGCCAATTGCGACTTCGTTAAGTGGCGGTGACGCATATTCCGCTAGGTGCTCCGGTCTCATGTCGACGCGTTTTCCCTCAAAATTGATAAATAATTGGCCGGACAATCTGAGTTGGAACATAGCCCCTTTCCATATCTTTCAGCAATAGCACCTCTTGACCCAAGATCCGCGATGAATTTTCAGGCACCACGTTTCCTTGGGCTGAAGCGTGATTTTCAGCCGGTTTTTCGTGGCATTCTTGCCGCCGACACCACTCCGAACCTTGTGACGATGGTTTCACCCCGGTTTTTGCTTCTGTGACCCATAGTGGACGCAGGCTTCGCCCGGGGGCGGCTCATGCAGGACCAAACGGCGGCGATGCCGAACGGTCATGATGTATCTGGAGCGACACCTCCTTCCCGCTTGATCTGGGCGCAGCATTCGCGGACTGCGGTGAATACATCCACCATGGCGGCGCTGATCTTCAGGAACAGCTGACGGCCATGACGAACGATCTTGCCTGCAGTCTGAAACAGCCGCCAACGCACGGTTTGCACCTGAGAGCGTTCCCAGCCGCTGCCCAGTGCATCGCAGCGAAAGCCCAGAAAGAGATTGTAAGTCAGCACTCCAATGGCAAAGAACGCGGCATTGGCCGCAAAGGTCCCGTGAAGCGCATGCGCTCCATGCCGAAGCCGATCTTCAAGTCCTTGATCCGGTTCTCGCTGGCATCACCGCGCTGGCTGTACCATTCCATCGTCGCAGCCGCGTCCTCGTTGTCGCGGTTGCTGGCGATGGCGTGATAGCGCCAGGGTGATTTCTCCTCGAACAAATCCAAATCGCGCGGACGCCGCATGACAATCAGGCGGAACGCCTTGAGGGTCTTGCCCATGCAATGGACTGTTTCGGCGATCCAGCCGTCCCGGAACGGTTTCCAGTCGCTTTCGGGAATGGCCGTGATCACCGCCTTCACCGCCGCATCCCGGTCCGCGCCGATGGCGAAGACCTTGTTCGTCGCCTCGCACCAGTTGAAGATCGACGCCTGATAAGCCGCGCTGTCGCTTCTGACCGCCGTGATCTTCTTTCCTTTTGGCATGTTGGCTTCGCAGCCTTGCATGAATTCGAGATTGCCCGCCGCCGGAGCCGCGTTGCCTTCGCGAAACTCATGGCCCGCGGCGAGGCCGAGTTCGGCGATGTGCCCGGTGATCGGCATGTAGCCCTTCTCACCCTTGTAGGTGTAATGCGCCTCGTGCTTTTCGGCGACAATCTGCGAGGCATCAATGTCCAGCGTGTAGCCCGAACGTTCATCTTGCCGCAGAAGACGGCGAAACACGCTGCGGTTGACGGCTTGCAAGCCTGCCAGGCCACCGCTTTCCTTCGCACCCATGTGGCCCGCAGCCAGTCGCCCGTGGCATCGCTGCTCGGCATCTCGTCGAGTTGAAGAAGAGAGCGCAGACCCGTGTCGCGGCGCGAGCCATGCGCAAGTCTTCCAGCGTCCGGCCGCCGCCCGTCAGCATCAGAACCAGCGGCGCCACATGGGCCGAAGCGGCATAGCCTGCAGAACTTCCGGGGGCTGGCAGTTCGTGGTCGATCAGGGGGCCCACCCCCATGCCAGCCAGATATTCGCCCATCAGCACCAGCCCGCTGTGCGCGGTGAGTGTTTCGTCCGTTACCGCCAGCTTGAATGGCAAAACCGTCTGAAAAAATCCCATCGCACCCTCTAGGTGAATCAGCCACGAATCGAAACGAGCCTTATCATGCTGCTAAACCTAGGCTTTTTCGAGTCGATGGATTCTTAATCGCGGATTTTGGGGATTATATTAGGGACACGCCCTCGATTTCTACAAACCAAGTTGCGCTTCTCATAATGCGTTTAAATGCGGTGGAGGTTACTTTTCG
>JANOTU010000308.1:0-1650 GCA_031416515.1 Hyphomicrobiales bacterium | reverse complement strand
GGAGCGCGGGCGTCTCGCCTGCCCTTTGAACCAAAGGCGGGGAGCACGCCCGCGCTCCCAGGAAAACACTCGCGTGTCTGGCCTCCAGCAGACGGAAACGAAGCGTTTATTTTTGGATGTCGTCTTACACATCGCCGTTGGTATAAGCTGCTCCCAGCAAGGAGGACCCCCATGCGCAAAGCCAGGCTGGCATTCATTGACCTTCCCGATTTTGGTGAGCCCACCACGGAACCGGTCTTGAACCGGGATCTCTATGCGGCCCGGATCGAGCGGCTTCGTGCGCGCATGGTCGAACACCGGCTTGATGCCATGGTGATCTACGGTGACCGCGAGCATGTGGCCAATATCTCCTGGGCCACCGGCTATGATCCCCGCTTTGAGGAGGCCATTTACGTTGTGACCGCCGGGGCCAAGCCGCATCTCCTGGCTGGCAATGAAGGCTACCCTTACGCCGAACTGGCGCACGGGAATTTTGAGCGCGTCTTGTGGCAGCCTTTGAGCCTGATGGGCCAGCCCCGCGACAAGTACCGGAGCCTCGATCAACTCTTTCGCGACGCGGGCTTGCGGCCGGACATGCGGATTGGCCTTGCGGGATGGAAGGGCTTTGAAACGGACGCGGGCGACTTCGATGCCAACTGGTTTGAAACGCCAGCCTATCTGCTTGAGGCCCTGCGCAAGTTTGGCCATGTGGAGAACGCGGCGCCGATGTTCATGAACCCGGTTGATGGCCTGCGCGCCATCAATGAGGTCGATCAGCTTGGCGCCTTTGAATTTGCCGCAACCCTGGCCTCCTCCGCCCTCGCCCGCGTGGTGCGCGGCGCAAAACCCGGCATGACCGAGTATCAGGCCGTGAGGCTGATGACGCCGAACGGCTTTCCGCAGTCCGTTCACATCAACATGTGCGCCGGCCCCCGCGCCAGATATGGTCTGCCCAGCCCCTCCATGCGGGTGATCGAACGTGGCGATCCCATTGTCGTGGGCCACGGCCTGATGGGCGCGCTCAATTGCCGCGCCGGTTTCATGGTGAAAGACGCGCGCGAACTGGCGCCCGGGATTGCCGATTACATCGAGAAACTTGTGACTCCCTATTTTGAGGCCGCTGTCGCCTGGTATGAAACCATTGGCATTGGCGTGGAGGGTGGAGCGCTTTATGACGCCGTGATGAGCAGGCTTGGCTATTCCTTCTTCGGCATCGGCCTCAATCCTGGCCACCTCATCCATCTTGATGAATGGCTGCACTCGCCGATCAAGAAGGGCAGCCGCATGAAACTCAGCTCAGGCATGGCGCTGCAATGCGACATCATCCCGGCCACGGCCACGGATTATTTCACCACCAACATCGAAGACGGCGTCGCGCTGGCGGATCAGGCCACGCGCACTGCATTCAAAACGAAATATCCCGAAGCCTGGTCCCGCATTGAGCGCCGCCGCGCCTTCATGACCGACAAGCTTGGTATCGCCTTGAAGCCGGAGGTTCTGCCCTTCAGCAACATCCCCGCCTGGCTGCCGCCCTTCTGGCTGTCGCCAGAAAACGTGATGACGATGAGGTAACACCAATGTTTACAGGCGACAACCTTCCTTCCCTTCACCCCTTGCGGGAGAAGGTGGACCGCGTCCCGTGAGGGGCGCGGGCCGGATGAGGGGGCGGTG
>JANOTU010000307.1:0-6458 GCA_031416515.1 Hyphomicrobiales bacterium | reverse complement strand
AGAGGCCGTAACGTGGGTGGCAGCTGAGTAGCGCAGCCAGCCGGGTGGCTCCCGGCAGTTTTTTTGCGAAAGGCCAAGCGCCCACGCAACCCTTCTTCTTCATCCGGTCTCCACACATGGGACCACAGTGTGGCGAACTATGTCTGCGGCCACCCCAAACGAAAAATTCCACTTTTAAGAACATAGTCCTTGACAGCGTACGCTCAAATCGTAAAATCCGGCCACCTGGTTGACGCCGCCCCGCCTTGCGCCTACCTCAGGCCTGCCAGTCGGCTGGATGACCGCTCTTGCTGGGCTCGAAAGGGCGCAAGGGAGGAAAGTCCGGGCTCCATGGAAACACGGTGCCGGGTAACGCCCGGCGGGGGCGACCCCAGGGACAGTGCCACAGAAAAGATACCGCCACTCGGGCAACCGATAGGCAAGGGTGAAATGGTGCGGCAAGAGCGCACCGCGCGGCCAGCAATGGCTTCGGCCAAGGTAAACCCCACCGGGAGCAAGACCGAATAGGGATGACGCGAGCCTTCGGGCTCAGGGCTGTTTCTGGCCTGTCGTCCGGGTAGGTCGCGCGAAGCCTTCGGCGACGAAGGTTCCAGATGAATGGTCATCCTAGGGCGGGGAAACCCGCCCGGACAGAACCCGGCTTACAGGCCGACTGGCAATTCTGTCGCCATTATGAGTCAATTTGAAACGAATTGTTAAGGCTGTCCGGGGCATGGTCTTAACGTCTTGTTCACTGTGAATGGCGTTTGCCGATGACCGCTGAAACCAACCCCCGCGAGGCGCACCATGTGCCCGTCATGCTGCCGGAGATGCTGGCCCAGCTTGGGGCCCGCGATGGCGGGGTGTATGTGGACGGCACCTTTGGCGGCGGCGGCTATTCCCGCGCTATCCTCGATGCGGCCAATTGCGGTGTTATCGGCATTGACCGTGATCCCGATGCGGTGCGGCGGGGCCAAGCGCTGGTCGAGGCCTATGCCGGGCGGCTCAAACTGATCGAGGGGCGCTTCAGCGACATGAAGGGCTTGCTGGCGCGCGCCGGGATTCTCCGGGTTGACGGCGTGGCGCTTGATATTGGGGTGTCATCAACCCAGATCGACATGGCCAGCCGGGGATTTTCGTTTCTGCGCGATGGCCCTCTCGACATGCGCATGGGCCGGAGCGGCCCCACCGCTGCCGATTTGGTCAACACGCTGTCCGCCGACCAATTGGGCAACATTATTTATATCTATGGTGAAGAGCCGCGCTCGCGCGCGATTGCGCGCGCCATTGTGGCGGCGCGCGCCGAGGCGCCGATCCTCACCACGCTGGCGCTGGTGCGCGCCATTGAGAAGGTGACGGGGCCGCAGCGCCAGCAGGACCGCACCCATCCGGCCACGCGCACGTTTCAGGCGCTGCGCATTCAAGTCAACGGCGAGCTTGATGAGTTGGTGGCGGCCCTGCATGCGGCTGAGGAGGTTCTGGCCCCTGGCGGCAGCCTTGTGGTGGTGACGTTCCATTCGCTGGAAGACCGCATCGTCAAGCGCTTTTTCATTTCGCGCTCGGGCCAGGTGCCATTGCTGTCGCGGCACGCGCCGGAACTGGCAAGGCCGCCCGCGCCCAGCTTCACGCTGGCCTTTCGCGGCCATCTCTCCGCCAGCGAAGCAGAGTGCGGGCGAAATCCGCGCTCGCGCTCCGCCAAGCTGCGCGCCGGAATACGCACCAGCGCCGCCGTGATGCCGTCCATTGCCGATGAGATCGGCGTTGCTGTCGCGGTCAAGGGAAAGCGCTGATGCACAAATTGTTCAATGCGGTGCTCGTGCTCGCTGTTCTGGTCGCGGGCTTTTATCTTTATTCACTGGAGCACAGCACCCGCGGGCTGGAGCGCGATATCGCGGCAACCGAGCGCAAAATCGCCGATGCCAAGGAGAACATCAAGCTGCTCAACGCCGAATGGAGCAGCCTGACGCGGCCTGACCGTTTGCAGCGCCTGGCCGAACAGCATCTGAAATTGCAAACGTTGCGCGCCCAGCAGATCGTCAAGCTTGAGGAACTGGCGCTGAAAGTGCCGCCAGAGCCCATCATCAAGCTGGAAGAGCAGGACAAGGACCCCATCGGCGACATTCTCGGGAAAATGCAGCAATGACCAACAATACGCCGCTTGCCGGACAAAACCGCATTCGTCTCATCAGCATTTGCTTTTGCATCGCCTTTCTGGCGATTGCCGGACAGCTTGGAAAGCTCACCCTGCTCTCGCCAAAGGTGGAAGACCCGGCAATCGCCATTGAAGACCGCTTGCCGCGCCCTGATGTGATTGACCGCAACGGCGTGTTGCTGGCGACTGATGTGGCGGTGGCCTCGCTCTACGCAGACCCGCGCAAGATCATCGACATTGACGAGTCGGTGGAACTCCTCACCGCCACGCTGCCCGATCTCGATGCCAAGACTTTACGCGCCAAGCTCTTGGCCCCTGGCCGAGCATTTGCATGGCTCAAGCGCCAGGTGAGCCCCGAGGAGCGCGATGCGGTTTACAATCTTGGAATTCCGGGTGTTGGCTTTGTCAATGAGCGCCGCAGGGTCTATCCCATGGGCCGCTTGGCCGCGCACACCGTGGGCTATGTCGATCTCGATACCAAGGGCATTGCCGGCATTGAAAAATATCTCGATGACCAGGGCGCGCTTTACACGGCCTCGCTGGCCAGTGGTCAGCCTGGCGCTGTGGCCCCGGCCCAGCTTTCAGTGGATATCCGCGTGCAGCATGCGCTGACTGATGAGTTGGCAAAGGCCATCACCCAGTTTCGCGCCATTGCGGGGGGCGCGGTGGTGCTCGATATCACCACGGGCGAAGTGATCGCCCTTGCGTCGCTGCCTGATTTCAATCCCAATCAGGAAGACAAGAATTTCAGCAAGGACCAGGTCAACCGCATGCTGAGCGGGGTTTATGAAATGGGTTCGGTGATCAAGATCGTCACCTTCGCCATGGCCTTTGATTACGGCGTCACTGATCTCAATGGCTCTTACGATGCCCGCTTTCCCTTGCAGCTCGGCAATGCCAGCATCAGCGATTATCACGCTCAGCGCCGGGTGCTGACGGTGCCAGAGGTTTTCACGTATTCGTCCAACATTGGCACGGCGCGCATGGCGCTGGACGTGGGACTGGAGGGGCACCAGGAATTCCTGCGCCGGGTGGGCCTGTTTGACCGGCTTACCACGGAAATGCCGGAGAGCGCCAAGCCCCTGCTGCCCGCCCGCTGGAGCAAGCTGGCCACCGCGACCGCCGCCTTTGGCCATGGTTTTGCCGTACAGCCCTTGCAAGGCCTGTCCGTGGTCAGTGGCTTTCTCAATGGCGGCAATCTGGTGCCGCCCACCTTCATCAAGCGCGATTTAGGCGACGCCCAGGTGCTGGCGAACCGGATTGTGAAGGCCCAGACTGCGGAGAATATCCGCTATCTCTTCCGCCTCAACGCTGAAAAAGGCACCGCCGCAAAAGCCGATGTTCCGGGTTACCGCGTGGGCGGCAAGACCGGCACGGCTGAGAAGGTGGTGAACGGGCGTTATGCGGCTGACAAGTTGCTCAACTCTTTTATCGGCGCGTTCCCGATGGACAAGCCCCGCTATGCCATTATCGTCATGCTGGATGAGCCCAAGGCCGCGCCCGGCACCTATGGGTTTGCCACCGCTGGCTGGAACACTGTGCCAACTGCAGGAAAAATTATTGAGCGTATTGCGCCCATGCTCGGGATTGAGCCGGTGTTTTCACCGGAAGATTTAGAGAAGCTTGCCAAGCAGGCCAAGACCCAGAAGAAGGAAGGCTGACCGGCGTGGCCACCACCCTTGCCAGATTGTTGGGCGCAGACGCTGTGGCTCCGGTCGCGGCGATCTCTGTTACGGGCCTGACGGCTGACAGCCGCGAAGTGAAGCCGGGCTTTGTGTTTGCGGCATTGCCGGGGATGATTGCAGATGGAGCGAAATTCATTCCCCAGGCGGTGGCCTCTGGCGCAGTTGCGGTTATTGCGGCGCAAGGGGTGAGCGCTGGTGTTCCGGTGATCATCACACAAAATCCGCGCCGGCTGTTTTCGCTGATGGCGGCGCGCTATTTCAATGCCCAGCCTGATCTTGTGGTGGCGGTGACGGGCACCAATGGCAAAACTTCAGTTGCGGCTTTCGTGCGGGAAATCTGGACCGCGATGGGGTTTCGCGCCGCGAGTTTAGGCACTGTTGGTGTGGTGTCACCTTCGGGCACGACAGCGCTTGAGCACACAACACCTGATCCGGTGAAGCTGCATGAGATTGCGGCGGGGCTTGCCGCCGATCATGTTCAGCATCTCGCCATCGAGGCTTCCAGCCACGGGCTGGCGCAATACCGGCTTGACGGCTTGCGCCTCTCTGCGGGAGCCTTCACCAATCTCACCCATGATCATCTCGATTATCATGCCAGCTTTGCGGAGTACTTTGACGCCAAGATGCGGCTGTTCGAGGAGCTTCTTCCCAGGGGTGCTCCTGCTGTGATCAATGCCGATAGTCCGCGGGCTGATGAAGTTGGGAAACGGGCGCGGGGGCTTGAGATATTCACCGTAGGGCGCAAGGGTGCGGCCCTTAAACTCATCTCAGCCGAGCGCGAAGGTTTTGGCCAGCGTCTGGTGGTCAAGGGGCCGACCAAGACCCACTCTGTCACTTTGCCATTGGTGGGAGATTTTCAGGTGTCGAACGCGCTTGTGGCCGCAGGCCTGGTGATTGCCACGGGCGGCGAAGAGACATTGGTGTTTCACGCCCTTGAATCGCTGAAAGGCGCGAAGGGCCGCCTTGATCTGGTGGCGCGGGCCAAATCTGGCGCTCCGGTGTTTGTTGACTATTCGCACACGCCGGATGCCTTGGAGAATGCCATTGTCGCGCTGCGCCCTTATGTGAGGAACAAGCTGCATGTCGTCTTCGGCTGCGGCGGCGACCGCGACAGGGCCAAGCGTCCGCTGATGGGCGCGATTGCGGCGAAACTCGGCGACCGCGTCTATGTGACCGACGATAATCCGCGCAGCGAGGATGCCGGTGCCATCCGGGCTGAAATCATGGCGGCGTGTCCGGGGGCTGCGGAGATCGGCAACCGGGCGGAGGCCATTCGCGTGGCTGTTGAGGCCTTGGCCGAAGGCGATGTTCTTCTGGTTGCGGGCAAGGGCCATGAAGAGGGCCAGAAGATTGGTAAAGTGGTGATCCCCTTCAGCGATCATGATGCGGTCAAGGCGGCGATTGCGGGTGTGGATTATCATGGCTGATGCGCTTTGGACCGTGGATGAACTGCTGGATGCCACGGGGGCCAAGCTCGAAGGCGTTGTGACGGCTGCGCTGAACGGTGTTTCCATCGACACGCGCAGCCTGGCACCCGGTGATATTTTTGTGGCGATCAAGGGCGATGTTCATGATGGTCATGATTTCGTGCCCGCCGCCATCAAGGCGGGAGCCGGGTTGGCGCTGGTGTCGCGTGTGAGCGCGGAGCGGCCATTGCTGGTGGTGGCGGATGATCCCTTGCGCGGGTTGGAGAGCATGGGCCGCGCCTCGCGTGGCCGCTCACATGCGCAGATTGTCGGCGTCACGGGCAGCGTGGGCAAGACCAGCACCAAGGAAATGCTGCTTGCTGCCTTGTCTGCGTCCGGTCTGACCCATGCCTCGGCTGCGTCTTTCAACAATCACTGGGGTGTGCCGCTGACCTTGGCGCGGATGGCGCGCGAGACGGCTTATGGTGTTTTCGAAATCGGAATGAACCATGCAGGCGAGATCACGCCGTTGGTTGGCATGGTGCGCCCGCATGTGGCCATCATCACAACAATTGCGGCGAGCCATCTCGGCCATTTCAAATCACTGGATGAGATTGCGGAGGCCAAGGCGGAAATCTTCTCAGGCGTTGTCCCCGGTGGCCATGCGCTGATCAACCGCGACACGCCTTACTATGAATTTCTGGCAAAGGCAGCGCGCAGGGCTGGCGTCAAAAACATTCACAGCTTTGGCCATCATGCGCAAGCAACGGTTCGCATTGAGCGGCTGGTGCTGCATTCCGAGTGTTGCTGTGTCACCGCCAAGGTGATGGGCGAGGATGTGATCTACAAGCTTGGCGTGCCTGGCGAGCATATGGCGGTGAACAGCCTGGCGGTGCTGGGGGCTGCCAAACTCATGGGCGCTGATCTGGCCCGCGCCGCGCTGGCGCTGGCCACGGCGGCACCCGCCAAGGGCAGGGGGGCGCGGCAGCGGCTTAAGGTTGAGGGCGGCGAAATTCTGCTCATTGATGAAAGCTACAACGCCAATCCGGCTTCGGTTCGCGCCGCTTTGGCGCTTTTGGCCACCGCAAAACCGGGGCCCGGTGGCCGCCGTGTGGCGGTGCTGGGCGACATGCTGGAGTTGGGGGGTCATGGGCCTGCGCTGCACGCTGAATTATCCGGCCCCATGGACGAGGCCCATGTCGATGTCCTATATGCCAGCGGGCCTTTGATGGCGAA
>JANOTU010000306.1:0-1997 GCA_031416515.1 Hyphomicrobiales bacterium | reverse complement strand
GTGGTGAACACAGCACCACCATCATGGGTGATGTCGGAACCCTGGCAAAGACCACCTTATCAGATTGACCGAGAAATTCAGCCTGCCAGCGCGCCGCGCCAAGCAAATCATTGATGGGGTTGAAGAAGCGATCCACCAATGGCCAGCCTTTGCTGAGCAAGCGGGGGTTGGCAAAGCATCGAAAAAGCTCATTTCGGATGTGATCGCGGGCTGACATGCAAGCTGCATCGCACAAAATGTGATTCCTTGAACCTATGGAAGTGGCATGCGTCATTCTGAGCGGCGACGTCCCGTCGCCTCTTTCCTTGCACCCGACACCGCCCATGAGAGTTGCGCGATTGTTTCAGCCGGGCAGCTTGCAATATTCTGGTGTCGTTGGCCGGATAGACGGCGACGAGACGTCGCCGCTCCAATTTCGTGCTGTATTCATCCTGGAGTGGCGGGTGCAAGGAAAACCGCTTCCATCGGTTCAATAAATCACATTTTGTGGCGCGGATGAGTATTCAGCAAGACCGTTGTCCGCAATCACAAGCGTCACGGCGCATTGCTGTTCGGCAGCCGGGAATTTGATTTCAAGGTGAAGCCCGCCTTTCCGAAATCGCTTTCAATGGAATTCCTGATGGTCGATGGAGCATCTGTTAAATCCCCCGCTCCAGCCGCTCCATTTCCTTGATGGCATTCGTCGCGGAATCCAGGGCGGGGTTCACGCTCAAGGCGTCGCGGAAGGCTTGTTCTGCGGCGCTGTATTTTTTCTGGCGCTGGTAGATCATGCCGCGGCCCGACAGCGCACCGAAGTGGCGGGGTTCCAGGTCGAGGGTGCGCTCGATGTCGGCCAGCGATTCGCCGTCGCGGCCGATCATGAAAAACACCGTGGCGCGCTTGTTCCAGCCTTCGGCGAAATCAGGGTAAGCGCCCACCAGCCGGGTGAGAATGGCCATGGCCTGTGGCAGGGCCTTGTCATTGAGGGCTTTGGTGGCCTGGCCCAGCAGAACTTCGGCGGTGGGCGAATCGGCGGTCATCCAGATTTTCCAGATGCCCTGCTCGGCCGCTTTGGCCTCATCAGGCCCACGCCGCAGCCTGGCGAACAGCTTGTCGAGACTGTCAGCGCGAAGCTCGGCGGGAGATTTTCGCTGCACGGGGGTTGTTGTGGCAACAGATTCATCCGCCGCCATCACCGGCAAGTTCAAAGCGGCAACCATGGCAAGGATTAATGCCAAAGTTCGCAGGGTTTGACCTTTAACAGCCTCCCACCAAGGGGGCGGGAATTCACCCATCTTTTCTCCTGAAAGGCTGATGGCCGCGCTGGCATCTTTTCCCTCTCTTTTGGGAGAGGGAGGGGCCCATTGCCCTTGCAATGGGAGGGTGAGGGAACACAGGCGCTCATTGCCTGGCTGCGGTACCCCCTCATCTTCCCGTCGCAAGGCAGGGCGACGGGCCCCTTCTTCTCCCAAGGGAGAAGAGAAGAAGGCAAGCGAGGTGGGTGCAAGACTTGGCCCTCCGTGGGAGGACGGCGAAAGAGTCATTTCCAACAGCAACCGCATGGCGCCATCATACACCAAGCTTTGTGGCAATAAAACGCCGGTGTTTAACCCTGGCGGGCCTTGAAGCGGGGGTTGGTTTTGTTGATGATGTAAACCCGGCCCTTGCGGCGGACCACCTTGTTGTCGCGGTGACGCTTGATCAGCGCCTTGAGCGAATTGCGGACTTTCATGTATTTCACCCGAAATTATCGGGCGCCCCAAGGCGCCCTTTGCGTTATTTGAAGGCCGGTCTATAGGGTGGCGCAAACATGATGTCAACTTACGAAGTCCCGATCACGCTTGGTTTTCTGGCCGCAGGCGCCGCCCTTGCCGGAGCCATGGCCTGGCTTGAGCGCCGGCCCCGCAACAGCCTTGATCCCCAGCTGGTGCCGACCACGCCGCTCCTTCTGGTGGGGGTTCTCATCGGGCTGCTCGCCGCCGTGCATCTTCTCAATATTCTGGGCATTCACACAGGAC
>JANOTU010000305.1:0-8940 GCA_031416515.1 Hyphomicrobiales bacterium | reverse complement strand
CTTCACTGGCTTTGCTGTGACCTTCGCCACCTTGGCGATTTTCTTCGGGGGCGCCTTGGCCTTGGCTGCGACAACTGGTTTTTTCTTGGCCGGTGCCGCCTTTACAATTTTCTTGGCCACTGCCTTTTTGACCGGCTTCTTGGCAGCTGTCTTGTTGGCAGCTGTCTTGGGCTTTACGACTTCCTTTTCCGCTTTGGCCCTGGCGGCGGGTTTCTTGGCTGCCGGGCTTTTGCGCATCGGCGTCTTCTTGGCGGGAGCTTTCAGTGGACTTGTCCTTCTGGAATAGGTTCAACGCACAAGCTAGGACTTTCGGCGTTTCCGTTCAAGTGCAATGCGGATGGCCGTTGAACTCTCCGGCCTGAGCGGCATGGGCAAGAAGGTCCATCTCTTCCGGTCAAGGCGGATCGCCGCCCGGCTTGAAAGCGAGCGCATCGAATACCCCGGCCTTGCGAGTACGGCCAGTGGCAGGGTCTGCGCAATGTCCAGCCAGTCATGCCAGCGGTGCAGATCGGCGAAACTGTCGGCCCCCATGATCCACACAAAATGGCCCCGCTTCAATATGGGAGCCAGCCGGTCAAGCGTTTCCGCCGTGTTATGTGAGCCTATCTGTTTTTCCAGATCGGTGACAACAAAGCGGGGGTGCCTGGCAATTTTTTTCGTGAACGCCAGCCGCTCCCCATATTCACCCGTCTCGGACGCATCCTTCAGCGGGTTCTGAGGCGATACCAGCCACCACACCCAATCAAGCTGCAAGCGCTTCAGCGCAAAAAGCGCCACCATGTAATGCCCATCATGCGCAGGATTGAACGAGCCCCCAAACAAGCCAATGCGCTGCCCCTCCCCAAACGGCGGCGCAACCATCATGGTCGGGTCTGCCCTGAACCGCGCACCTGATATTTGAACGTTGTCAATTGTTCGAGCCCTACTGGCCCCCGCGCATGCAGCTTGCCCGTGGCAATGCCAATCTCCGCGCCGAAGCCAAATTCGCCGCCATCGGCAAATTGTGTTGACGCGTTGTGCAGAACAATGGCGCTGTCCACCTCATTCAGAAAGCGCTCAGCGGTTTTTGCGTCTTCAGTGACAATCGCATCGGTGTGCTGCGAACCATATTTGGCGATATGCGCCATCGCTTCATCAATCCCGTCCACCACGCGCAAGGAAACGACGGCATCCAGATACTCCGTGTGCCAATCAATTTCCGTGGCGGGTTTAACCCCCGCATCAGCGGCGCAAGCTTCCGCATCACCGCGCACTTCGCAGCCCGCATCAATCAGTGTGCGGATAATAAGCCCAAGACTGCCGCTCGCCCGGTCAATCAAAATGGTCTCAGCCGCGCCGCAAACCCCGGTGCGCCGCATCTTGGCGTTAAGCGCAATCTTGCGCGCCATCTCAGGATCAGCCGCCTTGTCCACATAGACATGGCAAATCCCCTCCAGGTGGCTGAACACCGGAACCCGCGCCTCCGCCTGCACCCGGCCCACAAGGCTCTTTCCCCCGCGCGGCACAATGAGATCAATGGCGCCACCCAGACCCTCCAGCATCAACCCCACACTTTCGCGGTCAGCGGATGGCGCCATCTGTATGGCCGCAGCAGGCAGCCCCGCTTGCGCCAGTCCCCGCTGCAATGCGGCCATGATCGCCGTCGCTGTGCGAAACCCGTCAGAGCCGCCGCGCAAAATCGCTGCATTGCCGGATTTCATGCACAAGGCTCCGGCATCCGCCGTCACATTGGGCCTGCTTTCAAAAATAATGCCAATGACGCCAATGGGCACCCGCACCCGCGAAATCACCATCCCATTGGGCCGCGCCCATTCCGAGAGGGTGGCCCCTACCGGATCCGGGAGAGCGGCGATCTCCTCGAGCCCCCTGGCCATGGATTCAATGTTCACGCCCAAGCGATCAATAAAGCTCCCCTTCAGCGCCTTGGCCTTTGCCGCTTCAATGTCGGCCCAATTCTCTCGTTCAATTTCCTCAGTGTGCTGACGAAGATCAGCCGCCATCGCCCGAAGGGCCGCATTCTTCTGCTCAGTCCCCGCCAAAGCCAAAGCCTTCGCCGCCGCCCGCGCCGCTCTCCCCAGCGCCAGCATATCCTCCCGGTTGCTCATCATCCCACCAGCACCATGTCGTCGCGGTGAACCAACTCATCGCGCCCGCGGAAGCCCAGTTCTTTTTCGATCTCGCTGGATTTCATTCCCGCGATGCGCGCGGCGTCGCTGGCGTCATAGGTGACCAGCCCCCGGGCAACCTCGCGCCCCCGCACCGTCACGATGCTCACGGTGTCGCCCCGGGAAAACGCGCCTTCGATTCGTTTCACTCCCGCGGGCAGCAGGCTTTTGCCTTTCAACAAGGCTTCCACGGCACCTTCATCCACAACCAAATGACCAATGGGTTGCAGTGTGCCCGCAATCCAGCGCTTTCTGGATTGCAGCGCAGAAACGGGGGCCACAAACCAGGTGCAGCGTTCGCCCTCGGCAATGCGGCGCAAGGGATGATTGGCGTGGCCCGAAGCAATCGCCATGTTGCAGCCGGCGCTCACAGCGATTTTCGCAGCCTCGATTTTGGTGATCATGCCGCCAGAACCCAAACCTGACACAGGCTTTCCCGCCATGGCCTCAATCTCGGGCGTGATTTCTGAAACCTCGGGAATGAACATCGCCCCCCTGGTGCCGGGAGGCGCGGTGTAGAGCCCGTCAATGTCAGACAGTAGAATCAAACAATCTGCCGACATCATTGACGCTACTCTTGCGGCCAGGCGATCATTGTCGCCGTAGCGGATTTCTGAAGTTGCCACCGTGTCGTTCTCGTTGATCACCGGAACAGCGCCTTGCGCCAGCAAGGTTGAGAGCGTGGCTCTGGCGTTGAGGTAGCGGCGGCGCTCCTCGGTGTCGGTGAGGGTCACCAGAATCTGCGCCGCGACAATGTTGCGGGTTCGGAGCGCTTCGGCCCAGGCTTGCGCCAGTGAAATCTGGCCCACAGCGGCGGCGGCCTGGCTTTGCTCCAGTTTCAGTTTGCCCTTTGGCAGCCCCAAAGCCCGCCGCCCGAGAGCGATCGCGCCCGACGAGACCACGATCACATCAGCGCCATTCACCTTGGCATCGGCCAGATCATCAATGAGGGAAGCCAGCCACGAGGCCTTGATCGCTCCTGACTTGTCATCAACGAGGAGGGCCGATCCGATTTTCACAACAATGCGGCGGGCCTTGGCAATACGGTGTCTCACGGCCGCCAGCTTTCTTCGGTCATGCCCCGCTGTTCCTTCAGGCGGGTGGCCTTCTTGTCAGAGGTGATGATGGTGAGCAATTTCTTCATGATGTCGTCCACACCCTGCTGGGTGGCGGCGGAAATCAGTTCCGGCGACTTGCGGACGCGCTTTTTGAAATCCACCAGCTTGCGCTTCAGATCATCAGCCGAAATGGCATCGATCTTGTTGAAGGCGACAATCTCGGTCTTCTCGGCCAATTCTGGCGAATAGGCCTTCAGTTCCTGCCTGATAATGCGGTAGGCCGCAACCGGGTCATCGCCGGTCACATCGATCATGTGCAGCAAGACCGAACAGCGCTCGACATGGCCCAGAAATCTTGTGCCCAGCCCATGCCCCTCATGGGCGCCCTCAATCAACCCGGGAATGTCAGCCAGCACAAAGCTCGATCCGGCAGCCCGCACCACACCCAATTGCGGATGCAGCGTGGTGAAGGGATAGTCCGCGATCTTGGGCTTGGCGGCTGAAACCGCCGCCAGCAAAGTTGACTTGCCCGTATTGGGCATGCCCAGAAGCCCGGCATCGGCACTGAGCTTGAGGCGCAGCCAGATCCAGCGCTCTTCCCCTGCCAGTCCCGGATTGGCATTGCGCGGGGCCTGATTGCTCGATGTCTTGAAATGATGGTTGCCAAAGCCGCCATTGCCGCCCTTGGCCAGGCGGAATTTCATGCCGACCTTGGGCAAGTCCGCAATCAGCGTTTCATTGTCGTTCTCAAAAATCTGGGTGCCCGCTGGCACTTTCAGCGTAATGTCATCGGCATTGGCCCCCGCCCGGAGCCTGCCCATGCCGTGGCCGCCGGTTGAAGCCTTGAAATGCTGCTGGTAACGGTAGTCGATCAGGGTGTTGAGGCCGTCCAGCGTCTCCACCCAGATATCCCCGCCATTGCCGCCGTCGCCGCCATCGGGACCGCCCATTTCAATGAATTTCTCGCGCCGGAACGAGACAGCGCCAGCACCCCCATCGCCCGAGCGGATATAAACCTTTGCCTGATCAAGGAATTTCATGATGTGCCTTGTAAGCCATTGACCAGCCCGCGCCTAGCCCTGTGTCTTTTGCGCAACAGTCGCCAACTATTTGTGCACTGCAACAATTTTGGCTTATTGAGAACACATTTAGGCAGTCTATCGCCGTTTCTTGCCCAGTGATGGGTGCCCACGACAAACTGAAAGGATAAGAATGAAGATATTCTTGATTGCAGGACTCATGCTGTCCAGTGCCACTGTGTTTGGTGGATCCACCCTCGGCAATGTCACTCTTACTTCCACACAGTCCGTGACCAAGGCCGTGACCAGCAAGTCGACCGTCATCGCCATGATCAATGAAATGGCGCCCCAGCACGGCATTCCCGCCTGGTTCGCACTTCGCATCGCCAAAGTCGAATCCAGTTTCAACCACCGTGCCCTTGGCGATGCCGGAGAACTTGGCGTCTTCCAGATGAAATGCGCCACCGCCAAAGGCATTGGTTACCGCGGCTCCTGTTCGGGGCTGCTCAATGCCCGCACCAATATTGAAGTGGGATTGAAACATCTGGCCCTCGCCATCAAGGCCGCCAATGGCAACCTCAGCCTTGCCGCCTCCAAGCACAATGGCGGCTTGGCCCGCAAGCGCCTGGTGCCCAAATATGTGGCGCTGGTGTTCTGACCTTGTCATGAGCGGGTGAGAGCCATGCGTGTCACGCTGTCTCCGCCCCCACGGCCAAAGAATAATTCATCACATCGCCGGTTTTCTCGAAGCCCCAGCCTTCGAGAATGCGTTTTGAAGCCGCATTGCCATGCCAAGATCGGTCTTTCGGTTTTTATGATTGTGCTCTTGGGCTTGGTCCAAAAGAAAACGGAGAGGTGGTTTCCCGCCTCTCCGCTCAAAATTCATGTGGGCGTTTGGCGAGGCTACTCAGCGGCTATCGCCGGGATCACCGACACGGTCTGCTTGTCGCCCTTGGTGGCGCGAAAAGTGACAGTTCCGGCAATCACCGCGAAAATCGTGTGATCGCGGCCCAGGCCAACGCCGGTGCCGGGGCGCACCACGGTGCCGCGCTGGCGGATGATGATGTTGCCGGGAATGACCTTCTCGCCGCCATAGTGCTTGACGCCGAGACGCCGGCCAGCGGTGTCACGACCGTTGCGGGATGAGCCGCCTGCTTTTTTATGGGCCATGGTTAATTACTCCTTATCCGTCTTGGCAGCATTGGGCTTGGCAACGGCTTCGGCAACCGGCGCTGCCTCAACCCCAGCTTCCGCGACCGCAACCACAGGTGCCGCTTCAACGACGGGAACAGCGGCCTGCTTCTCAGAGGGCTTGGCTCCATCAGTCAAGATTTCATGGATCGTCACCGAGGTGAGATCCTGCCTGTGGCCATTGCGGCGGCGATAATGCTTGCGGCGGCGCTTCTTGAAAATGAGAATGTGGGGGCCACGGTCCTGCGAGGCGATTTCGCCCACAACCGTTGCGCCAACGATATAGGGCGCGCCCACATCGATGCTGGAGCCATTGGAAACCATCAGCACATTGCTGAACTGAACCCGGTCGCCAGCCTGGCCTTCAAGCTTTTCGATCTGGATTTTCTGGTCGGCAGCGACACGATATTGCTTGCCGCCCGTCTTGATGACTGCGTACATGTTAAACCTTCTTCTTTTCCCGCGCCCTTTGGCGCCGCTGAAAAACCCATGATTCAGCGGACTTTGATGAGGGTTGCCGGAGGCAGCGCATAAAACGCCAAGGCGAAACCCCAGCGCGACGAGGGGGTAATAGGGGGAGAGAGGGGGCGAGTCAAGGAGCGGGATCAGGCTATTGCCTCAAGGCCTTTTGACTTTATCAGCGACAGAAGCTTCAACGACGGCCCGCTTGGCTTCTTCTCACCGCGCTCCCATTCACTCACCAGCTTTGGCTTTACATTGAGGTGTTGGGCGAAAACGCCCTGGCTGACGCCCTCGCGCTTGCGCAGGGCGGCAATTTGTTTGGATGAGAGCGTGGCGATTTCAGTCAGGCAACTGCGGTCAAATTGGCGCATGGTTTTCTGGTCGACGAGGCCAGCGTCGTGCAGACCTGACACGGTTTCATGCATCGCCTGAGCGATCTTGCTGCGGAATTTCCTAGTCATCACACATGATCTCCTTCAGCTGTCCCAGCTTCTTCGCCTGCCCGATCCCGGAGGTTTTGAGCGCCAGGAGGATTGCGGCGGTGTTTTTCAAGTCTCTGAGGTCATCGTCACTGATATTGTCTCGCTCACTCTTGGCAAAGCCGAACAAGAAAATCGCGCGGTCGCCAGTTCGGAGCGCAATCACGGTTCGGTAACCGCCTGATCTGCCGCCACCGGGCCTCGCAATCCGCTGCTTGATCAGGCCACCGCCAAGTTGAGCATCAACAAGACCGCGAACGGCTCTTGAAACAGCTTCGCAAAGTTGTTTGTCTGAAAGTCTCGCCTTCTTCGCATAATGCTCGAACCAAGTTGTTTGAAAAACCTGCAATGGCAATTCCTTTTGATATGTATATAACACCCACAGGGGTATAGATCAACAATTGGTTGCGGGCTGTCGGTTGCGCCGCCAATTGACCCTTCGCCTCCCCTCGCTTATCTGAGCCACATGAGTGTTCGTGACATTGTCATCCTTCCTGATCCCATCCTGCGCCAGGTTTCGAAACCTGTGGCCAAGGTAGGGGCGGCTGCGCGGAAGCTTTGGGATGAGATGCTGGAGACCATGTATGATGCGCCGGGGATTGGCTTGGCCGCCGTACAAGTGGGCGTGCCGGAGCGGCTGCTGGTGATTGATCTGGCCAAGGAGGGCGAGGACCGCAAGCCCCTGTTTGTGGCCAATCCGGAGATTGTGTGGGCCAGCGAAGAACTCAGTGATTATGAGGAGGGGTGTCTTTCCATCCCGGAATTCTATGAAATGGTGACCAGGCCTTCAGAGATCAACATGCGCTATCTCGACCGCCAGGGCGAGGGCCAGGAAATTCATGCGAGCGGGTTGCTTGCCACCTGTCTCCAGCATGAGATTGATCATTTGAATGGTATCTTGTTCATTGATCACATCTCGCGCCTCAAGCGCGAGCGGGTGATCAAGAAATTCACCAAGGCCCTGAAGCTGGGAAAACTCTGAACCATATGCGACTCATTTTCATGGGCACACCGGACTTCGCGCTGCCAACGCTGAAGGCGCTGATCGCGGCTGGTCATGAGATAGCCTGCGTCTATTCGCAGCCGCCGCGGCCCGCTGGCCGGGGCATGGGGATGCGCCCCTCGCCGGTTCAGGCTTTTGCCGAAAAATCCGGGCTGGAAGTTTGCACACCCCTTACCCTGAAGGGCGAGCAGCTAGAGGCCGATGCGATTGTGGTTGTGGCTTATGGTCTGCTGCTGCCCAAGTCTGTGCTGGACGCGCCAGGGTTGGGGTGTTTCAATGTCCACGCTTCGCTGCTGCCGCGCTGGCGCGGTGCCGCCCCCATCCAGCGCGCCATTATGGCGGGCGATGCGGAAACCGGAGTCACCATCATGCGGATGGAGGAGGGCCTTGATACCGGCCCCATGTGCAAAGTGGGGCGGATGGCGATCGCCCCTGATGCAACGGCGCAAATGCTGCATGACGCTCTTGCTGAAATGGGGGCAAGGTTGATGGTGGAGACGCTGGCGGAGGCGCGCGTAACTTGCGTGCCGCAGCCGGAGACGGGTGTTGCTTATGCAAAGAAGTTAGCCAAGGCCGAAGCGCGGATTGATTTTTCTTTGCCAGCAGTCGCGGTGCGCAATCACATTCACGGGCTGTCGCCGTTTCCGGGTGCTTGGTTCATGAGTGGCGGCACACGTATCAAGGTGCTGGCCTGCGAAGTGATCGCAGGCTCAGCGCCGCCCGGCACATTCATGGATGATAACTTCGCCATCGCCTGCGGGAGCGGCGCGTTGCGGATGCTCACCCTTCAGCGCGAGGGCAAGGGGCCCATGCCGGCAGCGGAATTCCTGCGTGGGCTTCCCATTGCCAGCGGCGCGGTTGCGAGTTGATGCCGCGCTACAAGCTCAGCATCGAATATGACGGCGCACCCTTTGTCGGCTGGCAGATGCAGGCCACAGACAAATCTGTGCAAGGGGTGCTGGAAGCGGCAATTGCCAAAATCAACGGCGCACCTTCAGTGGTGCATGGGGCAGGCCGCACCGATGCTGGCGTTCACGCTCTGGCGCAAGTGGCCCATGTTGACATGGTGAAGGCTTGGGAACCGTTTGAGCTGCGCAGCGCCCTCAATGCCCATGTGCGCCCCAATCCCATCACCGTGCTTGAGGTTGTGGCCGAGCGGCAAGATTTCCATGCGCGCTTTTCAGCCACCAGGCGACACTATCTCTACCGCATCCTCAACCGCCGCAGCCCGCCGGCCCTGGACAAAGGCAAGGTCTGGTGGCTGCCGACCCCGCTTGATGCCGACGCCATGCATGCGGCAGCGCAGATTTTGGTGGGCAGCCATGATTTCACAACTTTCCGCGCCGCCGCCTGCCAGGCCACGTCGCCTGTCAAGAACCTCGACCGGCTTGATGTGGCGCGCTATGGCGAACTCATCGAAATCCGCTGCGATGCGCGCTCATTCCTGCACAACCAGGTGCGTTCAATCGTGGGCTCGCTGAAGCTGGTGGGCGAAGGCAAATGGCGGGCGCGCGATTTGCAAGATGCCCTTGAAGCCACGAACCGCGCCCGCTGCGGCCCGGT
>JANOTU010000304.1:0-3343 GCA_031416515.1 Hyphomicrobiales bacterium | reverse complement strand
AACTGGCGTTGAACATGACGTGATCAACGCCAATGAGGGGGAGTATGCGTTTATTGAAATTGAACTGCAATAGGGAGAGATTCCATGTTGCGCTTCGCTGCCATTTTTGTGTTCGCATTCGCGGTTCCGGCATATGCCGTTGATTTCACGGAAAATGACCAGGGCCAGATTGAATTCACCATGCCCTCCGGCAATATCGGCTGCGTGTTTACACCAGATGGCGGGACCGATGTTTATCAAACCGCCGACGGCAAGGCCGAGCTTGCTTGCGACCGCGTAAAGCCCAGTTACAAGCGGGTCATTATGGGTGTTACGGGGAAAGCCCGGCTCTACAACAACGCGGGCGATGCCTCGTGCTGCGCCTCGGACAATATTTTTGCATACGGCGAGGAATGGGCGGTGGACGGTTTTTCCTGCTGGTCCACCCGAACGCATTTGACCTGCGAGAGGGGATCCCACGGCTTCACCATGAGCCGCAAACGCATCGAAACTTTCTGACTGGCGGCATGTTTCGCGCCGAACTGGCGCTGGCTTGGGGGCAGGTGCTAGGTTAGGCAGGCGCTTTAACGTTTGAGGATTGCTACCCATGCCCAAAATGTCCGCTTCCGAAGCCTTTGTCGAAACCCTTGTCGCCTATGGTGTCACCGATGTTTTCGGTATCGTCGGCTCCGCCTATATGGATGCGCTTGATCTTTTCCCCACAGCGGGCATCCGCTTCATCCCGACCGCGCATGAACAGGGTGCGGGCCATATGGCGGATGGTTATTCGCGCGTCTCTGGCCGCCACGGGGTCTGCATTGCGCAGAACGGGCCGGGCATCACCAATTTTGTCACCTCCACCGCGGCGGCCTATTGGGCGCATTCGCCAGTGGTGGTGATTACGCCGGAGACGGGTTCCAATTCCATAGGCCTTGGCGGCTTTCAGGAAACCGAGCAGCTTCCCATTTTCTCCAGGATCACCAAATATCAGGGGCATGTTTCAAAACATCCCCGCATGGCCGAAATCACCGCGCGCTGCTTCGACATGGCGATGACGGAGCGCGGCCCTGCGCAACTCAATATCCCGCGCGATAATTTTTATGGCGAAGCCGATTATGAAATTGCGACCCCGCGCAAGATCGGACGCGGTCCGGGCGCGGATGAAAGCCTTGAGGAAGCCGCTGATCTTTTGGCCAAGGCCAGGTTTCCGGTGATTGTGGCGGGCGGCGGTGTGCTCTTCTCCGGCGGCACCAAAGAGGCGATTGAACTCGCCGAGCGGCTGGGAGCGCCGGTGGTGAATTCCTATCTGCACAATGATTCGTTTCCGTCCGATCACCCCCTGTGGTGCGGGCCCTTGGGCTATCAGGGCTCCAAGGCGGCGATGAAACTGATCAAGGATGCCGATGTGGTGCTGGCACTGGGCACCAGGCTGGGGCCGTTCGGCACGCTGCCGCAGCACGGCCTCGACTATTGGCCGAAGAACGCGAAAATCATCCAGATCGACAGCGATCATAAGATGCTGGGACTGGTGAAGCAGATTTCGGTGGGCATTGTCGGCGATGCGAAAGAGTCAGCCAAGGCGCTGTCTTACCGCCTCGCCAATCGCAAGCTGGCGTGCTCGGACAATGCTGATGAGCGCAAAAAGCGCATCAAGGCGGAGAAGGATGCCTGGGAGACGGAGCTTGACGGCTGGGCTCATGAAAAGGACGCATGGTCGATCGAGATCGCCAAAGGCTCCCCCTGCATGCATCCCCGCCAAATGCTGCGCGAGCTTGAGAAGGCCATGCCGAAGAATGCCATGGTCTCAACCGACATCGGCAATATCTGCTCAGTGTCGAATTCCTACCTGCGTTTCACCCAGCCCAATTCCATGCTGGCGGCGATGAGTTTTGGCAATTGCGGCTATGCGCTGCCCGCAGTGATTGGTGCCAAGGTGGCGCAGCCTGACCGGCCTGCCGTGGCCTATGTCGGCGACGGCGCCTGGGGCATGAGCTTTGGCGAAATCCTCACCTGTGTGCGTGAAGATATTCCAGTGACTGCCGTGGTGTTTCACAACAAGCAATGGGGCGCTGAGAAGAAAAATCAGGTCGATTTCTATGACACGCGCTTTCTCGGGGTGAACCTCAAGAATCCAAGCTGGGCCGAAGTCGCCCGCTCGCTCGGCGCTGAGGGTGTGACGATTGATAATCTCGGCGGTGTCGGCGAAGCGCTGGAAAAAGCCTGCGATGCGCAAAAGCGCGGGCGCACCACGGTGATCGAAGTCATGGTCACCCAGGAGCTGGGCGACCCCTTCCGCCGCGACGCCCTGAAATATCCCCAGCGCCTGTTGGAGAAGTACAAGCACACAAATGTAACCCCGCCGGTGTAATTTCACCTCTCCCTCGGGAGAGGTCGACCGCGCCTTCGCGGGCGGGTGAGGGGACCCGGAGCTTCATCGTCTGGCTCCTAGTCCCCTCATCCTCCCGCGAAGGCGCGGGCCCCTCCTTCCCCCGAGGGGGAAGGGAAGATGGAGTTGGTATTGCCACATGTCCTCGTCCTCAACGCTGGTTCCTCAACGCTCAAATACGCGGTGTTTGACGGGCTGACGGCTGTCGAGAAAGACCAGGTCGAAGCGGTTGGCGCTGAAGCGCTGCGGCTGGTTGTTGACCGGCTGAAAGGACAAGAGTTCTCCGGCATCGGCCACCGCATTGTTCATGGCGGCACAAAGTATGTTTCTCCCATTCGCGTTGATGACCTTGTTCAGGCTGATCTTGACGCGCTTCGGGCATTGGCGCCGCTGCATCTGCCGTTTGGATTGGGCGCGCTGCGCGAGATGCGGAAAATTGCTCCGCAAGTTCCACACATTGCCTGTTTTGATACGGCCTTTCACGCCACGCAGTCAGCGCTTGCCACGCGCCTGCCGATCCCCCGCGCCTATCATGACCGGGGCTACCGGCGTTACGGCTTTCATGGCTTAAGCTATGAGCACGTGGTGGGAGTATTGCCAAAACCCCTGCCGCGCCGCCTGCTGGTGGCGCATCTCGGCAATGGGGCCAGCATGTGCGCCATTGTTGACGGCAAATCTGTCGCCACCACCATGGGGTATTCAACCGCCGACGGGCTGGTGATGGGCACCCGCACCGGCACCATTGACCCCGGCGTTCTCACAGCCCTCATGCGCGATGATCATCTCGATCTGGAAGGGATGGAAGACCTGCTCTACCGCCGCAGCGGCCTGCTTGGCCTTTCAGGAATTTCCAGCGACATGCGGGTTCTGCTGGCAAGCGGTGCGCCGGAAGCAAGGGAGGCCGTGGATTGCTATTGCTACGCCGCTGCCCGCCACGCAGGTTCGATGATCGTGGCAATGGGCGGGGTCGATGCAATG
>JANOTU010000303.1:0-2987 GCA_031416515.1 Hyphomicrobiales bacterium | reverse complement strand
CACCTGCCAGGCTCAAACCGGGCAAGTCGCAGTAACACAACCGGTGGAAAGCAAGACACTCCCGATGTGGAAACCACCAACTGGAGAGCCGTATGCGGGAAAACCGCCCGTACGGTTCGGAGGGCGGGGAGGCCGAAAGCCCTTCCCGACCCCTATCCAGGCAGCAAGGCGGCAACATGTCGCGCAGCTGGCATTCGTGAATTTTGGGTCATCAATGCTGACACATTCTCAACCCACATTCACAAAAATCCGGTGGAATCAGGCTATCAGAACATTGTCGTGGTGCGGCAAGACGAGGCGCTGTCGGCGGAATTTGCGCCGGAACTGGCGGTTGCGCTGAAAACCTTGAAACGCGCTTGACCTTTTTCCGCGTGACCCCTACAACCTCCCCCATGAACCATATTCTCATTGTCGTAGGACCGCGCAGCGCCGGGGGAGTTTAGACTTCCAGGATTACGGTGTTGCGCGAAAAACAGGCTCCCTCGGGGGCCTTTTTTATTGCCTGTTAGGGAATGCTGTGTTTGAGAACACCAGGGAAAAGAGGGTTGTGATGGCTAATATGGAAATGACGGGTGCTGAGATCGTTTTGAAAGCGCTGGCCGACCAGGGGGTGGAACATGTGTTCGGCTATCCCGGTGGCGCGGTGCTGCCAATCTATGACGAGATTTTCCAGCAGGAGAAGGTCAAGCACATCCTCGTGCGCCATGAGCAGGGGGCCACCCATGCAGCCGAAGGCTATGCCCGCTCGACGGGGAAATGCGGCGTGGTGCTGGTCACTTCCGGGCCAGGTGCCACCAATGCGGTGACCGGCCTCACCGATGCTCTCATGGATTCCATCCCCATGGTGTGCCTCACCGGCCAGGTGCCAACCCATTTGATCGGCAATGACGCATTTCAGGAATGCGATACCGTTGGCATCACCCGCCCCTGCACCAAGCATAATTATCTGGTGAAGGACGTGAATGATCTCGCCCGCATCCTGCACGAGGCGTTTTATGTGGCGACCCACGGTCGGCCAGGCCCCGTGGTGGTCGACATCCCCAAGGACGTGCAGTTTGCCACGGGCAGATATGTCGGCCCCAAGAACATCGAACACAAAACCTACCGCCCGCGCGTGAAGCCGGAGGCGGACGCCATCCGTGCGGCCGTGGAACTCATCGCCACCGCCAAGCGCCCGCTGCTTTATACCGGTGGCGGCGTCATCAATTCGGGTGTGGTGGCCTCGAAGCTCCTGCGCGAGTTTGTGGCGCTGACCAATATCCCCATCACCTCGACCCTGATGGGCCTTGGCGCTTATCCTGCTGCGGGCAAAAACTGGCTTGGCATGCTGGGAATGCACGGCACTTATGAAGCCAACATGGCCATGCATGATTGCGATGTGATGATCTGCGTGGGTGCCCGCTTTGATGACCGGATCACCGGCAGGCTCAACGCCTTCTCGCCCGGCTCCAGGAAAATCCATATCGATATCGATCCCTCCTCGATCAACAAAACCGTGCGCGTGGATATCCCGGTGGTGGGCGATGTCGCCCATGCGCTGGACGACATGATCAAGCTCTGGAAAGCCAAATCGCACGCCCTGGATAAAAAGTCCCTTGAGGCCTGGTGGAAGCAGATCAAGGGCTGGATGGCGCGCGACTGCCTCAAATACCGCGCCAACAAGGACGTGATCATGCCGCAATACGCCATCGAGCGGCTCTATGCGCTGACCCGCGATCACGATGTCTACATCACCACCGAAGTAGGCCAGCACCAGATGTGGGCGGCGCAGTTCTTCAAATTCGAGGAGCCTAATCGCTGGATGACGTCTGGTGGCCTTGGCACCATGGGTTACGGCCTTCCCGCCGCTGTGGGTGTGCAGGTGGCGCATCCCAAATCACTGGTGATCGACATTGCCGGCGATGCCTCAGTGCTGATGACCATGCAGGAGATGTCAACGGCGGCGCAATACCGCCTGCCGATCAAGATTTTCATTCTCAACAACCAGTATATGGGCATGGTGCGGCAATGGCAGCAGCTCCTGCACGGCAACCGCCTGTCGGAGAGCTATTCCGAAGCGCTGCCGGATTTTGTTAAACTGGCGGAGGCCTATGGCTGTGTCGGCATCAGGGCCGAGAAGCCAGCGGAACTTGATGCCAAAATCAAGGAAATGATCAAGACGCCGCATCCGGTCATATTCGATTGCCGGGTTTCAGCGCTGGCCAATTGCTTCCCGATGATTCCATCGGGCAAGGCGCATAATGAAATGCTTCTTGGCGAGGATGTGTCCGACGAAGAAGTCGGCACCGCCATCGACGCCAAAGGCAAAATGCTGGTTTAAGGAGAGAATAAATGAAAGCCCACCTTCCCTCATCCGGCTCGGCCTATTTCTTCGAAACCACCAAGCCCCCAACCGAGACCCACACGCTGGCTGTCATCGTTGACAATGAGCCCGGCGTTCTCGCCCGCGTCATCGGCCTGTTCGCGGGGCGGGGCTACAACATCGACTCGCTCACCGTATCGGAAACCCAGCACGAGGCCCAAGTCAGCCGCATCACCATCGTCACCACCGGCACCCCGCAGGTGATCACCCAGATCAAACACCAGCTTGAGCGCATGGTGCCGGTCCATTCGGTCGCCGACCTCACCGCGCAAGGCAATTCCCTGACCCGCGAACTCGCCATGGTGAAAGTCGCAGGAGAGGGTGAAAAACGCGCCGAAGCCCTGCGCCTGGCGGAGGCCTTCCGCGCCAACATCATCGACGCTGGAACCTCCAGTTTCATCTTCGAGATCACCGGAAAGAGCGACAAGGTCGAGCAGTTCATTTCCTTGATGGTGCCCCTGGGCCTCGTCGAAGTCGCCAGAACTGGCGTGGCTGGAATCTCGCGCGGAGCCGAGGGGATGAAGGTTTGACCATGCTCACTTCCTCACCCTGAGGTGCGAGCCCGTAGCCACGGCGCTCGCACCTCAGTATTAGGGTTGGGAGGACCCAAGAATTGTGACTGATT
>JANOTU010000302.1:0-4783 GCA_031416515.1 Hyphomicrobiales bacterium | reverse complement strand
AGCCGCGCATAAAGCGGGTTGGCCTCGATCAATTCAGCATGGGTTCCGTGCGCCGCAAGCTGGCCCTCCACCAGCACCAGAATGCGGTCAGCGCCGCGCACCGTGGCAAGGCGGTGGGCGATCACCAGCGTGGTGCGGTTGGCGGTGAGCTTTTCCAGAGCCTCCTGGATCAGCGCCTCGCTTTCGGCATCAAGGGCGCTGGTGGCTTCATCCAGCAAGAGAATAGGCGCATTGCGCAAAATCGCCCGCGCAATGGCAATGCGCTGGCGCTGGCCGCCAGACAAGGTGACGCCGCGCTCGCCAACTTGCGTGTCATAGCCCTTGGGCAGGCGCGCCGCAAACTCATCCACACGCGCGGCAACGGCGGCGCTGCGCACCTCAGCTTCCGTGGCCTCCGGCTTGCCAAAGCGGATATTGTCCAGAACGCTGCCAGAAAAAATCACTGTCTCTTGCGGCACCACCGCAATGCGGGCGCGCACGGCTTCAGGGTCCGCCAGGCGCACGTCAACGCCGTCAATCCTGACCGTGCCCGCTTGCGGATCAAAGAAACGCTGGATCAGGGTGAACACCGTGGTCTTGCCAGAGCCCGATGGCCCAACGATAGCCACCGTTTCTCCAGGGGCCACAACAAAGCTTAACTCCCTCAAGGCGGGTGCATCAGGCCGGGTCGGATAGGTGAAGCTGACAGCCTCAAGCGCCACTTCGCCAGCAGGCAGCGGCAGGCTGACCGGGGAGGCAGGCTTTGAGATCGCGGGCACCTCATCAAGGAGTTCAGAAATCCGCTCCGCAGCGCCAGCTGCAAGTTGAACCTCGCCCCAGACTTCTGAAAGCTGGCCCAATGAACTCGCCGCCAGGATGGCGTAGATCAGGAACTGACTGAGCGTTCCCGGCGTCAGATTGCCGGTCATCACTTCGCGGGCACCATACCAAAGAAGGCAGACGATGGCGCCCATCGCCACAAAGATGATGGCTGCGGTCATGAAGGCCCGCGCCAGGGTGCGCGTGGCTGCCGCTCCGAAAGCAACTTCCGTTGCATCAGAAAAAGCTGCCCGCGTGGCCGCCTCCTGCACATTGGATTGCACGGTGCTGATCGCTGAGAGCCGCTCCTGCGCGAAGGCGGCGGAATTGGCCAGGGTGTCCTGCGCAGTGCGCGACAGGGCGCGAACTTTGCGGCCATAGAGAATGAGCGGCAGCACCACGAGGGGAATGGCCGCCACAGAAAGCCCGGCAAAGCGCGGGCTGGTCACCACCATCATCACCACGGCCCCCAGCAGCATGACAAAATTGCGCAGCGCAATGGACGCCGTCGATGAGAAGGCCGACTTGATCTGGGTTGTGTCCGCGGTCAGGCGCGAAACCACCTCGCCGGTTTTCTGGGCTTCGTAAAAACCAGGGTTCAGTTTCAGCAAATGGCTGAACAGGGCGTCCCGCACATCGGCCACCACCCGCTCGCCCAGCCACATGACAAAGTAGAAGCGCACCGCCGAGCTTGCCGCCAGCACCGCGACCACCGCCAGCATCACCGCGAAATACTGGTTCACAAGGCTCGCATTGGCCGCCGAGAAGCCGTGGTCAATGACACGGCGCACCGCCAGGGGCACGGTCAAAGTGGCCCCGGCCGCCACGATCAGGGCGATCAGCGCCAGAACCACCTGCATCTTGTAGCGCCCGAGATAGGGCAGCAGCCGCGCCAGTGGCCGCAGGCTCTTGGCCCCAGACCTCCGCCTGGCATCGATTTCATGGGAATTACTCATCTCGCACTGCTTGCCTCTCCTCAACCCCTCCTGTATAGACGCCGCTGAACCCGGAACAATATGAGAGTTTTCGCCATGAAAGACGGCATTCACCCTGATTACCACAGCATCAATGTGGTCATGACCGACGGCAGCAAGTTCATGACCCGCTCAACCTATGGCAAGGCTGGCGCTACGCTCGCCCTGGACATTGACCCCCGCACCCACCCGGCCTGGACCGGCGGCACCCAGACCCTTCTGGATCGCGGCGGTCGCGTCTCCAAGTTCAACCAGAGATTCGGCTTCCTCAAGAAGTAAACCCCAAGACCATACGTGATTGTGAACGCCACTCAAGCGCTCGTGAGTGGCGTTTGCATGTGGTCTTGGTCATAGTGGGCGCATGAAACTGATATCCCGCCGCGCCGCACTTGCAATTGGGGCAGGCGCTTTTGTCGACAAATTCGCACACGCCAACCAGCGCCGCCCTGTTGTCGTCGAGCTTTTCACCAGCCAAGGCTGCTCCTCCTGCCCGCCAGCCGATGCCCTTCTGGAAGAGCTCAAATCCTCCAAGAGCGTTGTGGCGCTGAGTTACCACGTCGATTACTGGGATTATCTCGGCTGGAAGGACACACTCGGCAGTCCCGCCTTCACCAGGCGCCAGCAGGATTACGCCAGCGTGCGCGGTGACGGCGATGTCTACACCCCGCAAATGGTGATTGATGGCAGAGCCCACGCGGTCGGCAGCAACCGCGCCTCAGTCAATGCCGCCATTGCGGCAGCCCAAGACAACACCGCGATTGACATGGCGCTGAAAGAAAGCGGCAATGAACTCCGCATCAACATTGGCGCCGGGGAAGGCGAAGCCATGGTCTGGCTTGCGGCGATTGCGCCAAAGATTTCGGTGAAAATCCTCAAAGGTGAAAACGCCGGAAAAGAAATCACCTACCACAATATCGTCCGCCAGCTTGTCCCCGCCGGCATGTGGCACGGCAAGGCCACAACCCTCACTTTGCCCAGAGACGGCGTTCTGACGCCTGAATATAAAGGCTGTGTAGCCCTTCTGCAGCAAGGCAAGGCCGGTCCCATCCTGGGCGTTGCCACCTGGGGTGAAACCGGCGCTACGACCTGACGGAGCTACTTAATAATGATGGCCGCCGCTATGACGGTGGCGATGACAGTCGCGCACCCAGCCATGATGCCTTACCTTCACCCTGTGGCAATGCCGGTGTTTGTGCCCATAACCGCCATGATGGCCATAGCCGCCAATGCCGATGCTGAGGCTGATATGGGAGGCAGAAGCGGTGCTGGACAAGCCAGACATGCCAACCGCCATCGCCGCCACAGCAGCCAATGCAATCAAAGATTTTCTGATCATGCGCGTATTCCTTTCATGAAAAAAACAGGTTTCACAACTGGCCCCAACTCGCTGATCTTGAATAGCACAGAATAAATGGCAGAACCATGGCCAAGGTCTGTGCGCGCGCAGCGAAGATTCAGACTGGCAAATCCAGCGCCGACATCACTATACCCTTGCTTCGTTCGTAGAGCATGGATTGGCTTGCGGCGGCGAGGATATCGGCGTGGGGCACAAAACCATCGAACACTCTTCTGAAAGGAACGGCACCGCAGCCTGGAACCAGGCAATCGCGTTTTCCCTTTGGACACTGGCTGAAATGGCACAGGCGGCCAACGTAAAAATTGCTTTTTGGCTCGAACAGAAAGATATCCGTCTGCTGCCCGACGATGCTGGTTCCTTTGCCTGCCTCATAAGCCGCGCGCAGCGCCAGATCGCGGGCGCGGCGCAATTCGCCAAGCCTGTCCTGGTTGCCAATCCACACCGCAAGATCAAGATCAGCGCATTCATGCCAGACTTCGATCCCCTTGCGGCGAAATTCACGAAAGCGCGGCACTTCCTTCCACAGGGGCTTGGCCACCGAGCCAATCACCGCAATGGCCGCAATCTCAGGGAACTTCGCAAAGGCCGCCGCAATCACATCGGCGGCAATCCGAAACTCGCGCTGCTTCGCCAGATGGCGCCGGTTCTGGTCATCGATCAAGAACTGTCGCAAGGCACCCCTCCTCCAGTTGTTTTCATGCCGTCAGGCCACCCCGCCCCGCAAGCTGTCGGCCAGCGCCGATAGCGCGTTGGCAATGTGTCTGGCGGTCTCCGGTGGCGGCATGGGCATCTTGAGGTTTTGGACGCCAGTGACCGGATCGCGTTCAACCCAGGGGTGGGACGAGGCTTGAGGAGCGTTGGCTGAGGCGAGCGCTGCCACAAACTGCTGGCCAAGCTGCGCCAGGGCAGCCCATGGGTCTGGCATGGGTGCCGCAGCTGCTGCGGGCGGGAGCGTGGGAGCAGCGGCGGTCGCCACTTCCTCTGCCGGCGTCACCGCCTCGCTCTCGCCGATGTTTCCAGTCACGTTTTCCACGTCCTTCATAAAGCGGCTGAGACGCGAGCCGCCGAGCGAAATCTCGCCGCTGCCGCCGTCGAGAATTCCTGCCGAAAGCGAGCGCTTGAAGGCCAGCACCGACAACATCCCTTCTTCAATTGTGCCCTTGGACACGAAATTGACGATCTGCACCGGCCGCTTCTGGCCGATGCGGTGAATGCGCGCGATGCGCTGCTCAAGGATCGCGGGGTTCCACGGCAGATCCATATTGACGAGGGTTGAGGCATGTTGGAGATTGAGGCCGGTGCTGCCCGCGTCAGTGGAGAGGAACACCCGGCAGGAAGGATCGTCGCGAAACCGCTCCACCAGGGCCGGCCGCTTCTCCGACGGCACATCGCCGGTAAAGCTGACATAGCCAACCCCGCGCGGCTCCAGCCTGCGGATGATGATGTCGTGAGTTCGCTTCCATTGCGAAAACACCACTGCCTTGGCCTCGGGCGCCGCAAACAGGTCATCGAGCAATGCGGCCTGTTCATCGGCCTTCACACGGTGGTGGGTTTCCTGATCCAGCAGTTAGGTGCTGTTGCATGACATGCGCTTGTTCTGCTGGGCGCTGGTCATGCGCCGCTGGTCGATGTCCGAGATGAAGCGGGTCCGCCG
>JANOTU010000301.1:0-2453 GCA_031416515.1 Hyphomicrobiales bacterium | reverse complement strand
CCGCAGGCGGCTCACGTCGGATGAGGGGGCGGTGAGCCGCGTCCTGTGGCCTGCAGGACTCGCTGAGCCGCCCCCTCATCCGGCTCGCAGCCTTACGGCTGCGATCCACCTTCCCCCGCAAGGGGGGAAGGGGAAAAAGGGTCATGTCTTCTGGTTGTTGGCGCTATCTGCGACCATCTGCGTCATCTGCGGATAGCCACGCTTACCGTCCTTCGCGGTACCACATCGCGCAGATGGTCATGAGAAGCGCTGCCAGCGCCAGGAGGGTGGCAAACAGGGGAAGTTCGGCCACTGAAATCACCCGGTAGGCGTTGTTGGCTTTGAGGCCGATCCAGCCTGAGCCGGACATTTGGCGGTCTGCGGCCACTTTCACCAGGCGCGGGGTGCCGCTTTCCAGCCATGTGACACTGCCGCCGGTGGCGACCGCAATGGGGTCAAGAATTTTCGTGGTGGCGACAAGGTCGGAGGCCTCGCGGGCATCCGCACTGCCTGCTGCGGCCACCGCATCAAGCGTGCCGTCGCTGAGGCGGTGCAGGCCTGCTTCGCTGATCGCAAGCTTGGCCGCCCACAGGCCAGGCGACATTTCAGAAAGGGCCACAATTGCGGTTTTGCCAGAAGGCAAAGTGACGGTGACGGGACCCGCCTTGTCCGCCATGGTGCGGCGCTCGACTAACAGTTGCTTGCCCTGCTGGGCGGCGCTCAGGGCTTCCTCTTCCAAATCAGGCTCCTGCATCAGCCAATGGGCGATGCGGCGCAACAGCTCGGTTTGCGGGCCGCCGCCATCATAGCCCCTGGCCCACAGCCAGCCCTGATCAGACAGCATCTGCGCCACCCTGCCCTTTTCGGCCCGCGACAACACGAGAAGCGGCCGGTCATTGGCACCGGACATGACAGTGACACCCTGCCCCGCTGCCGTATCCACCATGCGAAACCAGCGGCCCCAGCTTGGGGTGTCGCCTGCCCCGCCGGGGAGATCGCGGGTGACAGGATGCTTGCGGCCTTGCATGGTGATTTTGGGGCGGAAAGCCCCTTCCAGAACCTCGCCCGTGGGGCTTGCAGGGATAATGGCGCCAAGGGGCGTGTTGTAAAGCCCTTCCTCGCCGGTGAAATCGGGGCCGGATGCAATCAGCACAGCGCCGCCACCTGCCACATACTGCGCGACATTTTGCAAGTACGCCATGGGCAGCACGGCCTGACGCCGGTAACGATCAAAAATCACCAGATCGAATTCTTCCAGCTTGTCGACGAACAACTCGCGCGTTGGAAAGGCGATCAGCGCCAATTCCTTGATCGGTGTGCCGTCCTGTTTTTCAGGCGGGCGCAGGATGGTGAAATGCACCAGATCCACCGAGGCGTCGGCCTTGAGCAGATTTCGCCAGGTGCGCTCGCCCGCATGGGGCTCGCCGGAAATCAGCAGCACCCGCAGGCGATCGCGGATGCCCTCGATGACGGCGATGGCGCGGTTGTTGGCGATGGAAATCTCACCGTTAAGGGGTGCGGCGGAAAGCTCGACAATATTCTGGCCGCCATGATCAATGGTGACGGGAATCTCCACCGCCGCACCCGGCTGCACGTTCAAGGTTTGCGGATCGCCGGTGCCAAGCTGGACTGTGACCTCAACCGGCTGGCCCTCGCCATTCACCTCTTCGACATGAAACCGAATGACCTGCTCCTTGCCGACGATGCCAAAGCGCGGGGCCTGATCAATGACAATGCGGCGGTCACGCTCTTGTTGACTGCCGGTAATGAGGCCGTGCACCGGGCCGCCGATCTCAGGCTTGGGCGGCGCATCATGGATGGCGCCATCGGTGACCATCACCGCGCCGGCAAACCGCTCCGGCGGAATATCGGCCAGCGCCCGGTTCAGGGCTTCGAAGGCGCGGGTGCCATCATCATCAGCCGTGATGCCAGAGCGGACTTCGACAATGCGAAGCTCGGTGTTGGCAAGGCGGGCGGCTTGTTCTTTGAGGGCCAGTTCAGCAGCGTCCACCTGGGCCATGCGCGAGCCTGATTCCTGGCTGAGGCTGCGGTCGATGACGGCCACCGCAATATCGCTGAGGGATGCGCGTTCCTCGCGGCGAATGGCGGGATCAAGCAGGGCGGCAAACAACAGGATGAGCGCCAGTCCCCGCAGCCACCAGCCCCGCGCGCGGGCGTAGGCTGAAACGGCGATGAGCGCGAGGCCCGCAAATGCGAGGCCCGCAAGGATGGGCCAGGCCAGCACGGGAGCAATGGTGAAGTCCCAGTTCATGGCATTCTTTCCTCCCCCCCTTGCGGGGGAGGTGGCGCGTAGCGCCGGAGGGGGGCCTTGCGGCGAGGAAGGTGCTTGCGGCAAGGCCCCCCACCCACATGCGGCGCATGACACCAACCCCCCCAAGGGGGGCGGTAAGATGTAGAGCCCCCAAATGGGCCACCCGCGCCAGCCCGGCGGGCACGGGCACCACGGCGGCTTT
>JANOTU010000300.1:0-3350 GCA_031416515.1 Hyphomicrobiales bacterium | reverse complement strand
ACACATCGCGGAGTGCGCCCAGCACAAGGGCGCGCGGACGGCCATCGCCCATGCGCGCGGACAAGGAACCCCGCTTGCGCAGGCAATCATAGACCAGTGTGCCGATGGCATGGCGGTCGGTGGAGCCGGCGAAGCGGTGCGATTTTCCCCAATCCTTCAACGCCTCGGAAGCCGGGCGGTGATGCTCGAACATGTCTTTCAGAATCTCGATTGCCGCTGCAACGCGACCGGGAATGCGCATGAATTATCCAATCACAAAAAGTCGAAGGCCAAACCACGCCCACAGGAGCGCCAGACACGCAAAACCAGCAGCAAAGGCCAGAAACCGCTGGTTCACATCATTGCCGCCAGTGTGGATCCAGCTATGGACCAGGCGCGACGCCACGAAAGCCCAAGCCAGCGCCACACCAACCATGTCGGCAAGTCCAGTCACCATCAAGAGCACCAGCCCCAAGCACCATAGCACAGGCAGCTGGAACTGGTTGTTATAATTATTGGCAAGATTCTTCACATCATCCGGCCATGCCGCGCCATCCAGGGCGATGTCGCTGAGTTTCACGCGGCCATCGCGCACAGCCCTGACGCGGGCGCGCCCCATACGGGCGGCGACGGCGAAGATCAGCAACACATGAATAATGACCGGAAGCAGCAGAAGCTGCGTGATGGTCATGCGTCAACCCTGGCGCTGATAGTTGGGGGCCTCTCTGGTGATCATCACATCATGCACATGGCTCTCGCGCATTCCCGCCGATGTGATGCGGATGAACTGCGCCTTCTCCTGCAACTCAGGAATGGAGCCTGCGCCCACATAGCCCATGGCGGCGCGAAGCCCGCCCACGAGCTGGTGCAAAATGCCAACAACCGGACCTTTGAAGGGCACCTGGCCCTCAATGCCTTCAGGCACCAGCTTGAGATTGTCTTTGACTTCCTGCTGGAAATAACGATCCGCCGAGCCCCGCGCCATGGCCCCCATCGACCCCATGCCGCGATAGGCCTTGTAGCTCCGGCCATTGTGGAGATAGACTTCGCCGGGGCTTTCATCGGTGCCTGCCAGCAATGAGCCAATCATGGCGACACTGGCGCCCGCAGCCAGCGCCTTGGCGAGATCGCCCGAGAGTTTGATGCCGCCATCGGCGATCACCGGAACCCCTGATTTCAAAGCTTCTTCAGCGCTTTCCATAATGGCCGAGAGCTGCGGCACGCCAACGCCTGCGATAACCCGCGTGGTGCAGATGGAACCGGGGCCGATGCCGATTTTCACCGCATCGGCGCCTGCGCCAATCAGCGCCCTGACCGCTTCCGAGGTGGCCACATTACCGGCGATGATCTGCACCTTGTTGGAGAGCTTCTTGATCCGCGCCACCTGTTCGATCACATGGATGGAATGGCCGTGGGCCGTGTCCACCACAATGGCGTCAACGCCGGCATCGATAAGAAGTTCAGCCCGCGCCATGCCGGCATCGCCCGTGCCGGTGGCTGCGGCCACACGCAGGCGCTCGTGCTCATCCTTGGCGGCATAAGGATGGTCGGCGGCTTTTTCCATGTCATTGACGGTGATGAGGCCCACACATTTGTAGTCATCATCGACAACGATCAGCTTCTCAATCCGGTATTTGTGCAGCAGCCTTTTGGCCTCGTCGCGGTCAACGCCTGCGCGCACCGTGATGAGATTTTCATTGGTCATGAGTTCGGCCACCTTGGCGTTCAGGTCGGTGGCAAAGCGCACATCGCGGTTGGTGATGATCCCCACCAGAATGCCCCGGTCATCAATCACCGGAATGCCGGAAATCTTGTGGCGCTCCTTGAGCTTCATGACATCGGCCAGTGTCGCATCGGGGGCGATGGTGATGGGGTTGACCACCATGCCGCTCTCGAATCGCTTGACCTGGCGCACATGCTCGGCCTGGGTTTCGGGGTCGAGGTTCTTGTGGATGACGCCAAGCCCCCCAGCCTGCGCCATGGCAATCGCCAGCTTGGCTTCGGTCACTGTATCCATGGCGGCGGAAATGATCGGAATTGTCAATGAAATCGTGCGCGTAAGTTTGGTGGACGTGTTGACCTGGGCAGGCAACACCGAGGAAGCGCCGGGCTTCATCAGCACATCGTCAAAGGTCAAATATTCAGGGATTTGGCGGGGAGCCATCGGCCAACCTTTCAGGACAGGGATTGGCGGGTGTCCATAACACCGGCAGCCACGCAGGAGCAAGCGGGGAATCCAGCCCCCAGGGCGATTCACTTGTTGTTGGGCGTTGCCAGAGTATTTGAATAGCCCCCAAACTCGCCATGGCCGGGCCTGCCCTGGCCACCCAGACTTTGCGTGACATCGGCTGGGTCACCGGCTCAAGGCCGGAATTACCGTGACACTTTACTTTATTCCTACGCTTTTCACCCTTTGATTGTGTCTGCCGAACGAGGCTTGGAGCCGCGTCTTTGCGGGGTGAGGCGGCGCGATGTGAGATGTTCGAGGCTCTGGACAAAACTGGCGCTTCCCAATGGACGACCGGACTGTTCTGCCCGCCGCAGCCGTGCAGATGCCTCGTCGCGCACCGGCTGACCTTCGAGACAAGCGGTGAAATCCGGAAAGTGCTGCAGCATGGGGCCGGTTGTCGTCAGCCCATCCGTCACGCCGGCGAGATCAAGCCCGGGCACACGACCAACGCCACTCCTCGGGCTGGCCCGCAAGCCGCGCGCGCGCAGGATTAGCGATAACACAGGCCACTTCCGCCGACAGATGCTCCTCGTCCATCGTCACCGAGCCAAAATGCGATTGCCAAAGATGCCCGGTCCAGCGGCTGCGGGCTTTGATATGTCAGGTTTTGCACCGGTGGGCTTCGGCGAAAGTGCGAGCAAGCCCCTCAGGCCCGGACGGCACGGCTACCCCATGCACATGGTTCGGCATGCAACGCACCATGCCCACACCTCGGTGCCAGACTTGGCGACGCCGCAGCGGCGACAAACTCAAGATAGAAGTCATCTTCCTCATCACAGAAAAACACTCGTTCGCGCCGGTTGCCCCGCTGGGTGACATGATGAGCGATGCCGGGAACCTCGACACGGGCGATGCGGGAATTGGGGGCAGCATGGCAAAGGCAGAAGTGAAGTAAAGTGTTACGGTAATTCCGGTGATGGAGAGTGAGGGGATATCCACCCAGACTTGCGCGCGGCGGAGTGGCGGATTGCCACAAACTCTCCATGGCCGGGCTTGACCCGGCCACCCAGACTTTGCGTGACATCGGCTGGGTCACCGGCTCAAGGCCGGTGATGGCGAGTGGGGGAAAGACACGGGCGGTCTGGCCATGTAAAGGGCTTGAGAATGGGACGGCAGGAAATGCTCAAAGGCTACGCATTCG
>JANOTU010000299.1:0-2485 GCA_031416515.1 Hyphomicrobiales bacterium | reverse complement strand
AACACATAGGCCTGCAGCGCCGCCACAAGCAGTTCAAGGCCGGTGAGGCCCACCATGGCGATCAACGGCACAAAGCCGAAATAGCCGAGCATGACAACAAAGCCCGCCATCACCTTCAGCATCATGTGGCCTGCCATCATGTTGGCGAAGAGACGAATGGAAAGCGAGAGGGGGCGGATGAAGTAGGATACGATTTCGATGAGCACCACCAGCGGCAACAACAACACCGGCACGCCTGAGGGCACGAAGAGCTTGAGATATTTGAAGCCGTGTTTCCAGAAACCGATCAGCGTTGCGCCGATGAAAACCGTGAGCGCCAACGCGAGGGTGACAATGATGTGGCTGGTGACGGTGAAGGAGTAGGGGACAAGGCCAAGGACATTGGCGAAGAGAATGAAGAGAAAGAGCGTGAGCACAAAAGGAAAATACGTGCGGGCATTCTCATGCAGAACTTCATGGGTCATGTCGTCGATGACTTCATAGAGGCTTTCAGCAACGGACTGCAGGCGCGTGGGCACCAGATTGGTGGGCGAGAGGAGGAAAAGCGCCGCAGCGCACACAACTGCAATCACCGCCCAGAGCGCGGAGTTGGTGAAAGAGAAGGGGCCCAGATCCACAATGTTGTTGATGACAAATTGATGGATGGGATCAATGATCTTCGCTTCGCCGTGCGGTGCTGTTTCAGTCGTCGCCAATTTCAGTCCTCATCATCGTCTTTGACAGAAGGAGCAACCGGCCCCTTGCCGCCTAAAATATCATCGGCCTGCCTGGATTTGGAGAGACGCATGACGTTCATCACCCCAGCAGCCAGTCCAAACGGCATCAGCGCCAGCATGATCCAGGGAGCCGTGCCGAAATATTTATCAGCCGCCCACCCCAGCCCCATGCACACCAGCAGCCCCACAAGCAGCTCACTGACCGCCCGCATGGCAAGACCCGCCGCCGAAGCCTCTGTCGTATCAGGCCCGGCGCCGCGTTTTTGCGCTGAAAGCGTCTTGTCCAGCCGCTGCTCGAAATCCTCAAGCTGATCGGGTTTCTTCATGATCAGCCACAAGCCTTTAGCAACAGGCAGCGCACAACGCCCCCCTTTGAATTCGGGCACACCATAGTTGCGGGGGTTTTTGGTGTCAAGAAATGGATGTGCCCATTAACATGATGAAAACGTTTAATAAAACTGAGCGGAATAAAGTTGCGACGAAAAGTCCACAAAATCGGCGCAAACGATTCCCCGCTTCAGTAGCGCTGGGCTGGTCATTGCGTCAAACCAGGCCTTGAAAGCCAGATCAAGGAGATTGATAAGTTCATCTCGCAATCTGACCTAACTCATGAACTGAGGCCAACAGTGCGGCGGTACACGGGCCAGGAAAACCAGGAAGAGCGGCGGCGGACTGCCGAGAATCCCCCGGATATCCTGCTGACAAACTTCATGATGGCCGAGCTTTTGCTGACACGTCAGGATGAGCTTGATGCGAAGATCATAGACAATGCCAATGGCCTTGAGTTCATCGTCCTCGATGAGTTGCATACATACCGTGGTCGGCAGGGCGCAGACGTTGCAATCCTTGTTCGACGCCTCCGGAACCGGTGTAGTCCGGACAGGGGTCCCATATGCATTGGGACTTCAGCCACGATGGCTAGCGAGGCGCAACTCGACAAGGCCGGGACATTTGCGAGCCCCTTTGTTACCCGCATCGAACCGGGAAAGGCGTTTTATCCAGCCGAAGCTTGCCACCAAGACTATGCGACCTTGCATCCCGACCAGCCCTATATCGCCTTTAATGACCTGCCAAAAATTGGCAACTTGAGTCGTCTGTTTCCGGACCTTTACCGGCCCAAGGCGAGATTGGTCGCAGACAACGCCTCATCAAATTGAAAGATGAAACCTCCTCCGTTTCTTGATTGCTATCCGGAAAGAATTCCGCCGGCGATCCCAATCGCAGCGCAATTCAAATAGATGGTGGTGCGATGAATGTGCAGACTTGAAGAAAAACATTCCCGGTCGTGCACAGCGACTCCGAGTGGCACCGCATATTAACGCCGGAGCAGTACGGCGTGATGCGGGCCCATGGAACCGAAGCGCCGGGAAGCTGTGCATTGCTCGTCGAGAAGCGGCCCGGCCGCATTTCCTGTGCCGGTTGCGGGCAACCTTTGTTCGAATCGATGCGGAAGTTCGAGAGCGGAACCGGCTGGCCGAGTTTCAATGACCCGGTCGAAGGCGCTGTCGAAACATCCCTCGATCAGACCCACAAAATGACCAGAACAGAAGTTCATAGTAATACACCCGCTGACTTAGCCACATCATGGATTGTCGCACGGATAACCGGTCCGGTCCACGCATTACCGGCTTCCGTCCATCAAACTGCCCGGTCGCTCAGCATGTCGAGAAAGCGGATATCCACGGGCTTCGCCAGCAATTCGTCGAGGTGGGCAAAGAGCGGCTTGAGGTAGGGCATCTTCAGGTGTTCGTCGAGGGCTTGGCGGCTGA